>NZ_JBEZWL010000190.1:0-13084 GCF_040648015.1 Streptomyces sp. NPDC029216
GCCACCCGCTACGACAAGACCGCCCAGTCCTACAAGGCAGCCATCACCCTCGCATCGATCCTGATGTGGGCCTGACACTTTGACGACAACCCCTAGACGAGTCATTCCGAATGATCAGTGGTCGTAGGCGATCAGTGGTGGTGTGACGGCTGGCCGATGCCAGCACTGTCCTGCGGGTGGTAGAGCTCTTGGGCGCGGGCCAGGTTGATGGGCCCGTCCTGGTGCAGGTGCAGGAAAAAGTCCAGCTGCCACGCTTGCGTACTGCTGGCCTGGCGGTTGGCAGGGGTCACCCAGGGCGGGTAGATGCGAAAGGCTCGTTTCCCACCTGAACCGTTTGCTGATACAACGCCGTACTGGCGGAGCGCGTCCATGGGAAAGACGAACTGGCCGAAGTTGTGATCGTCGCGGGTGCTGATGACAAAGAGGTCGACGGGGTCCGTGGCATCGAAGGGCTGGATGGGCCCGGCCGGGGACCTCTTCCAGACAGTGACGAACTGACCGGCCTTGGTGGGGGTCGTCTTGGCGGCGCGAAACCGGACGGCGAGACCGTCGAGGGTGAACTGGTAGGCGGCATACTCGGCACTCTCGGCTTCGGGGACTGGCTGCGAGCAGGCAAATCCGCAGCGGTCGTAGACGAGCGCCTTCGCCGCGATGAGATCTCCGTGGGCCGGGGCGGTGCCCAGCCACGGTTCCGGGCGGAGATCGGCTGACTGCTTGCGGTCCGTGGTCATTTTTCCACTCTGTCACGGGCGGTTTGACGCAGTCGGCTTGACCGGGGACGTCGCTCTCGTTGAAGTGATCAGAATAGTGACGGTGTGTCCGGGAACGCGGGCAGGGCGTCCAAGATCGTTGTGTGACGAACAACCTGGACGCCCTGCTGACCGCACTCTACGTGAAGATCGACGACGAGATCGGAAGCCTCCGATGGCTGGGGCGGCCACCGCGGCTGACGGACTCCGAGCTGGTTACCCTCGCCGTCGCGCAGGCACTGCTGGGCTTCACCTCGGAGTCTCGGTGGCTGCGGTTCGTGGAATCACGGCTGGGTGCGATGTTCCCGTACGTGCCCAGGCAGCCGGGCTGGAACAAGCGACTGAGGGCCGCATTGCCGCTGGTCAAGAAGGCGATACGGCTGCTGGCGACGGACACGGACTTCTGGTTCGACAACCACTGGATTGTCGACTCCACTCCGGTGGAATGCGGCCGCTCGCGTCCAACAGTGAAGCGGTCGGACCTGGCCGGCTGGGCCGGATACGGGTACTGCGCCAGCCACAGCCGGTTCTTCTGGGGCCTCCGCCTGTTCCTGGTCTGCACCCCGGCCGGCATGCCGATCCTGTGGGCCCTGGCGAACCCGAAGATCGACGAACGCGAGGTGCTGACCGCGATGCTGGGCCGCGAACCGGAGACGGTCACGGAGCGGCCGGGGCTCCTGGTCATCTCAGACAAGGGCTTCGCCTCAAATGAGTTCGAGGCCGGCCTGGCCCTGCGTGGCGCCGAGTTGCTACGACCGACGTTCAAACGCGAGAACAAGCGCAAGGGCGAGAGCCTCCTCAAGACAGTGCGGCAGCTGATCGAGTCGGTCAACGACCGCTCAAAGGACAGCTCGACCTGGAACGGCACGGAGGCCGGACCTTCGAGGGCGTCGCCGTCCGCGTCGCTCAGCGCATACTCGCGATGGCCGCGGCGATCTGGCACAACCACAAGACAGGCCAACCCGTCACACGATCCCTAATCGCCTACGACCACTAACGATCATTCGGAATGACTCGTCTGGGGTCTGTCGCGAAAGTGGATCTTGGATTGCGATGATCATGGTGTGGCGCGAGGGGATCTGACTGACCGGTAGTGGGCTCGGCTGGAGTCGTTGTTGCCTGCGGGGAAGAAGCAGGGGCGGCCGCGGACGTGGACGCGTCGGCAGTTGATCGACGGGATACGGTGGCGGACCCGGGCAGGCGCGCCGTGGCGGGACGTCCCTGAACGGTACGGCCCCTGGGACCGGATCTACGATCTGCTCCGCAGGTGGCAGCGCGACGGCACCTGGAAGCTCATCCTTGAGCAGTTGTAGGTCCAGGCCGACGCGAAGGGCCTGATCACCTGGGACGTGAGCGCGGACTCGATCGTCTGCCGCGCGCACCAGCACGCCGCCGGTGCGCGTAAAAAAGGTCTGCAGCCCGAGCCTCCCGGAGGGATCGACACAGAGCCGGACGATCACGGGCCGACCAGGTCCGCAACCGCAAGAAGCTCGGATCCCGGGGCGGTCGGCCGCCGGCCTTCGACAAGGAGGACTACAAGGAGCGCCACGCCGTGGAGTGCGGGATCAACCGGCTGAAACGACACCGCGCGGTCCAGCGGTGATCTGCCACTCTGGGGCGGGTGCTGCTCAAACTGACGGGCTCCAGCTGCTCGGGGAAGACGACCATCGCCCTTGCCGTGGGCGAACGGCTCGGCGGGATCGTCGTGCACGACTTCGACGAACTCGGTGTTCCGGACGATGCGGACCGGATCTGGCGGAACCGCACGACCGAAATGTGGTCGTGCCGTGCGCTGGAGTACCAGCGGCGCGGACTCGACCTGCTCCTGACCGGACAATCCCCGCTCGGTGAAGTCCTGGCCGCTCCTTCGGCACCGCTACTGGAGGGAATCGCGGTGTGTCTGGTCGACGTGTCCGACCAGGTCAGGCGCCGCAGACTCACGGAACGCGATCCGGGCCGGTGGGACACACCGGCTGTCGAAGCCTTTCTCGGCTGGGCCGACTGGCATCGCAAGCACGCCCAGGACCCCCGGTACCGGCCCGACGTCATCACCGACGACAGCTGGTCCGACATGGTCTGGGACCGCTGGACCGACTGGCCCGCTACTGACCGGCGATGGTCCACTCATCTGATCGACACCACGGACCGGTCCCTCGCGGACTCCACCGATCAGGTGGAGCTTTGGGTGGCCAACCAGCGCGAGGCCTTGCGGTCAGGCCACCTCGGGCTGTCACAGGGCTGGTCGGATCGGGCACTTCCCGAAGGAAGCCCCAAGCCCTGACCCACTTTCGCAACAGGCCCTAGTCGCGGGAGTTGCCGAACAGGATGCGGTAGCCGATGAGCAGGACGAGGGAGCCCGCGATGGCGGAGCCCCAGGTGGCGAGGTCGAAGAAGTGGTTCTGGATCGGGCGGTCCAGGAACTTGGCGGAGAGCCAGCCGCCGATGAAGGCGCCCGCGACGCCGATGAGGGTGGTGCCGATGAGGCCGCCGGGGTCCCGGCCGGGCAGCAGGATCTTGGCGATGCCTCCGGCCAGCAGGCCCAGGACGATCCAGCCGATGATGCCCATGGTCGTTCACTCCGCTCGTTGGTGTGCGTCCTACGGGTGGGAGGACGCAGGCGGGGTGCCGGCGGTTCTCAGCGCCGGCGGGCGCGCAGCAGCGCGGTGGCCAGGGCGGCGGCCGCCAGGGTGCCGGCGCCGGCCGTCGCGAGGCCGCCCCGTGAGCGGTAGGCGAACAGGGAGTGGGTGGAGCAGGCTGAGAAGGCGGAGCCCCTGCTCAGCCAGGAGGCCGCCGAGCCGATCGAGAGGGCGGACCCGACGGAGCCGATGGACAGCACGCTGCCCGCCGAGCCGATGGAGAGCACGGAGCCCACCGAGCCGATGGACAGCACGGAGTGGCGGGACCACAGGGAGAGGTACGAACGCTCGGCCATGGCGATCATGCTGTCACATGGCCGGCCGGTACGGTGCGGCTTTCGGCGGCCCGGTCGCCCGGCGTGGTGCGGGTCAGCAGCAGGACCCCGCGGGTGGCCGCGAGGGCCCCGGCCACGGCGAGGAGGATCCCCAGGGCCCCGCCCTGGAGGCGTTCGCCGAGCAGGACCATGCCGATGACGGCCGCCGCGAGCGGGTTGGCCAGGTTGACCACGGCGAGCGGGGCGCCGAGCCCGCCCCGGTAGGCCCGCTGCGAGAGCAGCATCCCGCCGACGGCGAAGACCACGACGAGCAGGGCCACGGTGACCACCCGGACGCTCAGCAGGGAGCCGCCGCGCCCTCCCGCCACGGCGACGGTCTGGGTCAAGGCGGAGGCGACGGCCGAGGCCAGCCCGGAGGCGGTGGCGTGGCGCAGCCCCGGGCCGGGGTCCTTGCGGGCGGTGAGCAGGGCGATCACGGCCAGGGTGGCCCCGGAGACGGCGAGGGCCTCAACGAGGGTGAGGGTGTCGTCGGGGGCCGGGCCGGAGGCGGGGAGCAGCAGCAGGCCGAGCCCGGTCACGGTGGCCAGGGTGCCGCGCCACTCGGTGGCGGCGACCCGCCGCCCGGCGCCGCGCGCGCCCAGCGGGACGGCGGCCACGAGGGTGAGCGCGCCGAGGGGCTGGACCAGGGTGAGCGGGCCGTAGCGCAGGGCGGCGGCGTGCAGCAGCGCGGCGGCGGCGTTCAGCCCGGCCGACCACCACCAGGCGCCGTTGCCGAGCAGGTCGCGGGCGGTGCGGGCGACGGCCCGGCGGGCGAGCCGCTCCTGGGCGACGGCGGCGGCCGCGTAGGTGACGGCGGAGGCGAGGCAGAGCGCGACGGCGAGCAGGGTGGCGTTCACCGCTCACCTCCGGCGGGGACGGCCAGGGGCACCGCCGCGACGGGCTCCGCGGTCCGGCGCGGGCGCGGGAGGTTCCCTACCGCCGGGGCACCGGTGCGGGCCGCGGGGCGCGGGACCATCAGGAGGGCCGCGCCGAGCAGCAGGGTCGCCACGATCGCGTCGGCCCAGTAGTGGTTGGCGGTGCCCACGATCACCAGCAGCGTGGCGAGGGGGTGCAGCAGCCACAGGGCCCGCCCCCGCGAGCGGGTCGCGGCGATCATCCCGAGGGCCAGCATCAGCGCCCAGCCGAAGTGCAGCGAGGGCATCGCGGCGAACTGGTTGGCCATGGTGTCGGCGGCCGGGGCGGCCCGGTAGACGGTGGGCCCGTAGACCTGCCCGGTGTCCACCAGGCCGGCGGCGTCGAGCATCCGCGGGGGCGCGAGGGGGAAGGCGAGGTGGAGGGCGAGGGCGGCGCCGGTCAGGACCGCGAGCGTCCGGCGGGTCCACAGGTAGTGGCTGGGGCGGCGCAGGTACAGCCAGACGAGGAACAGGACGGTCGCCGGGAAGTGCACGGCCGCGTAGTAGGTGTTCGCGGCGTGGACGACGCCGTCCGAATGGAGCAGCAGCCGCTGTACGGCCCCCTCGCCGGGCAGGTGCAGGGCGCGCTCGGCGTCCCACACCCGGCCGGCGTTGCGGAAGGCCTCGTCGGTGCGGCCCGTCGAGAGCATCCGGCCCGCCTTGTACACGGCGAACAGGCCCGCGACGAGCAGGAGCTCGCGTATGAGCCGGCGCCCTGGCCGTGTGGGTGTGGTGTGGGAGGTCATCCCCCGGTCTCACTTTCGGGTGGAGCGGCTTTCGGTCGGACCGTTTCCGATCGACACGCCAGTGTATCGATACATTCGCGTATCGATACGATGGTGTAGCGATAAGCCTCCGGGGCCGTACACTCGGAGCACGGACCCGCCACCCAGGAGCACGCGAGGAGAGCCGCACCCCATGACGTCCACGCCGCAGGCCACCGCGCGCCGCTCCAAGATCACCCCGGAGCGCGAGCAGGAGTTCTACGACGCCGTCCTGGACCAGCTGCGCGAGCACGGCTACGAGGCCCTCACCATGGAGGGCGTGGCCGCGCGGGCCTGCTGCGGCAAGTCGACGCTCTACCGGCAGTGGAAGACCAAACCCCAGCTGGTCGCGGCCGCCCTGCGCGCGAGCCGTGCCCGCCGTGGCGAGCGGACGCTGGCCGACGTGGACACCGGGAACCTGGCGGGCGACCTGCGCGAGGCCGCCCGGATCGCGGCCGGCACCTCCGGACGCGACACCCGGCTCACCCAGGCCCTCGGGAACGCGGTGCTCAGCGACGAGGAGCTGCAGCGCGCGCTGCGCGAGGCGCTGATCGAGCCCGAGCTGGCGGCCTTCGACGCGATCGTGGCGCGGGCCGTGGCGCGCGGGGAGATCACACCGGACCACCCGGCCGTGGAGTTCCTGCCGGCGCAGCTGATGGGCGTCATGCGGATCCGGCCGGTGCTGGAGGGCCGGTACGCGGACGCCGACTACCTGGTCAGGTTCGTCGACTCGGCCCTGCTGCCCGCTCTGGGCATCGGCCGGGCGGACCATCCGGCCACCTGAACCGGTGGGCCGCCGTTCCCGATGACCGGACGGCGACCCGCCCGCGCTGCCTCGTGGGGACGGCGGCAGCGCGCCACCCGGACGGGTCGGCGGCCCTCCCGAACAGGGGGACCGCCGACCCGTCCGGTACGGACTTCCCCGCGCGCGGGATTCAGCCCCGGGCGACGCCCATGACCCGGGTGTACTCCTGCGGGTCCGCGCCGAAGCCGCGGGTCCGGGCGTCCAGCGACCAGCCGCCCGCGCCGTCCCGGACGAACTCGGCGACGGTGGCCGCGGTGGCCCCGGCGAGCTCCGCGAGGTCGGTGGCGGCGAGGTCGGTGTAGCCCTCGCGGATCCGCAGCCCCTTGCCGGCGACGGCGGCGAAGTCGGTACGGCCGGGCGTGCCCGCCGGACCCGGGTCCTGGATCACCACACCGACCACCACCCGGCCCAGCTCGGGCGCCAGCCGGTCCAGTTCGAGGATCATCACCTCGTCCCAGCCGAAGCCCTGACCGTTGCGGCTGTCCCGGTCGAGGGTGATGGTGCCGTCGGGGGCGCGGCTGCCGAAGTGCACGAGGTACACCGGCTGCCCGTACGGGTCGGAGGCGGAGAAGACACCGGCGACGAGGTCCAGGTCGTGCGCGGCGGTACCGGCCGGGCTGGGGTCCCAGCGCAGGGATATCTCCACCTTGGCCAGGCTCTTGCGTACTCCGGTCACCGGACTCCCCCTCCGCTCGGCCGCTCTGGCCCGTGCTGCCCGGCCATGCTCCCACGCGTTCGTGATCACCGGCCGGACCACCGTACAGAACCGGCCAGTTCGCCGGTCAGCGCGCCGGGGCCACCCGTACGGTCTCCACCCAGGCCGGCGGCTGCGGCGCGTCCGGGCCGATCAGCGCGGCGATGACCCGGCAGGGCAGGGAGCCCTCGGGCCACGGGGTGTACCCGTCGGTGAGGACCACGACGATGTTCGGCCGGTCCGGCACGGCCAGCGCGGCGGCGATGCCCACCCGCATGTCGGTGCCGCCGCCCCCGGCGAGGGTCACCTGCTGGGCGCTGGTCACCCGGTTCACGGCCTGTACGTCGGCGTCGCAGGCCAGTACGGCGACCCGGTTGCCGCCGACGCCGACCTCCCGCAGCACTCCGGTCACCTCGCCGAGCGCGGCGGCGAGTTCCTCGTCGCCCATGGAGCCGGAGGTGTCGACGACGATCGCGACCCGGGGCAGCGGCCGGCGCAGGCTCGGCAGTACCACCTTGCCGCCCAGCGCGGGGGTGCGGCGCGAGGGGCGGCGGTAGGTGTAGTCCACCGCTCCGCCCGCCCAGGCCGCGGCCTCGCGCACCGCCCCCGTCAGGGCGCGCCGCCAGTCCACGACGGGCTCCAGCACCTGCTCCGCCCAGCGCTCCCACCCGGCGGGCAGGCTGCCGCGGCCCCGGGTGCGCCGGTGGGCGCGCATGGCCTGGGCGGTCGTCCGGCGCAGGGCCTCCGCCTCCACCGGGCCGATCCGGGCGGTGGTGCCGTCGTCGCCGAGCTCCCAGGAGCCGGGCACTCCGTGCGCCCCCGAGCCGCAGTCCACGGCGTGGTGCGGGGGCGTGTGCGGGATGGCGGGCAGGTAGCCCTCGAACAGCCCGCCCGTGGGGAGGCCGAAACGGCCCGGTTCCATCCGGCCCTCGGGCAGCCGGAGCCCGTCGGCGAGGAGGTCGTCGTTGATCTCGCAGTCCTGGGCGATGTTGATCCGCAGCGGATCGCGCTGGTCGGCGGCGGGGAGCCGGTCGGCGCGGCCGTGGTGGTCGCGCAGCAGGTGGGCGACCTCGTGGATCCACACCCCGGCCAGCTCGGGGACCGGGGTCTCCTCGACGAAGGCGGGCGAGACGTAGCAGCGCCAGTGCCGGTCGACGCCCATCGTGCGCACGCCGCCCGGCCCCGGGGACGGGACGACGGTCAGCGCGTACAGGGCGGAGGCCAGGTAGGGCCGGGCCTCCGCGGCCGAGTAGCGGGCGGCGAGCAGCTTGGCCCGGTCGAGGGGGCGGTCCACCGGTGCGGCCCGCCCGGTCAGTCGGCGCCGGGGAGGGCCCCGGCCAGCTGGAGCAGTTCCACGAAGGCGTCGATCCCGGCGGGTACGGGCCAGGACGGTTCGCGCATCGCGGCGAGGTCGGCGGCGGCCCGCGCGGCCACGTCGGGCACGCCCGCGTCGACGGCCTTGGCGAGCACCGCCCAGCCGGCCTCCCAGCGGGGCCGGGTGGGTTCGCTCTGCACGGCGGCCACGACCGCGATGAGGAAGGCCAGCTGACGGTCGCCGCGCTTGGGCAGGGCGAAGGCGTCGGGGTCGGCCAGCACCTTCTCCGGGTCGGGCAGGTCGAGGTTGTCCAGGTAGGTCAGCAGCTCCAGGCCCGCGCCGTCGCCGACGGCCCCGGTGAGCGCGGCGGACAGCGCCTCGCGGCCCGCTCCGGCCGCGTAGCCGGTGGCCAGCAGGCGCAGGGCCATCTCCCAGGTGCGCGGGGAGGGCCAGGCCCGGCCGCGGCACTCGGCGTCGTTCGGCATGTGGTGGACGAGGCCGGGGCGGGCCGTGAGGAAGCCGGAGATCACGCCGCGGGCGCGGGCGGCCGCCCCGGAGGCGCGGGCCGGGTCGACGGCGGGCAGGGCCGTCTCGGGCCAGGTCCCGGCCATGCCGCGGGCGACCGTACGGGCGTCGTGGGTCCAGTCGAGGTGGACGAAGCGGTTGGCGAGCGGCGGGCTGAGGTGCCAGCCGTCGGCCGCGCTGGACGGCGGGTTGGCCGCCGCGACGATCCGTACGGACGCGGGCAGTTCGAGGCTTCCCACGCGGCGTTCGAGGACCACGCGCAGCAGGGCCGCCTGTACGGCGGGCGGGGCGGAGGACAGCTCGTCGAAGAACAGCAGTCCGTGCCCGGTGCGGGCCAGGCGCACCGCCCAGTCCGGCGGGGCCATCGGCACGCCGGTGGTGGCGGGGTCGTCGCCGACGATGGGCAGTCCGGCGAAGTCCGAGGGCTCGTGGACGCTGGCGATGACGGTCTCCAGCCGGACCCCGAGGGCGGCCGCGAGCCGTTCCATGCCGGCGGACTTGCCGATGCCGGGCTCACCCCATAGCAGGACCGGCTGATTGGCCGTCACCGCCAGGGCCAGGGCCTCCAGTTGGGGGTTGGCTGCGGGTTCGGTGCGGGTGGCGCCCAGCCGGGCGTTGAGGGCGTCGGCGGCGGCCAGCGCGGGCGCGGGCCGCATGGGTGCGGTGGTCACGCCGTCACCACCGTCCCGCCGTCGGCGGGGTCGCCGACCGCCGCGTAGCCGTCTTCGTCGAAGTCCTCGTCATCGGACCATTCGTCGCGCTCGTCCATGAACTCCTCGTACTCGCCGGAGCCGAGGACGGGGTGCCGTTCCTCCACCAGCTCCTTGAGGAAGGCCAGGTCGGTCCGCTTGTAGCGGCGCACGACCTGGTCCAGCGACAGCTCCAGGTCGTCGACGACGTCGATCCGGGCGCCGGCCGCGAGGAGGGCGCGGACCAGGGAGGCGGTGCCGCCGTTCTGGACGGCGCACTGGAGGGGGGTGCGGCGGTTGTCGTCCTGCTGTTCCAGGTCGAGTCCGGCCTCCAGGAGCCGGGGCAGCAGTTCCTCGTGGCGTACGAAGGACAGCAGGTGCAGCAGGCCCTGGCCGCGGCCGTTGCGCACGCGGGGGTCGAGGCCCGCGTCGAGCAGCGCGAGGACGCCGGGGGTGTCGCCGTGCCGGACGCGTTCGAGCAGCTCGCGCCGCTCGGCCCGCAGGGCGCGCGGGAGGCGGCCCTCGCCGGTGGTCCAGGCCTCGCGCACGGCGAAGCAGCCCGAGATGGCGCCGCCGAACGCGCGCAGGGCGCGCTCGCGCTGCTGCTCCTCGGCGGTGTGCGGGAGTTCGAGTTCGCCGCCGCGCGAGCGCACCTCGTGCCACTCGCCGACGCAGCGCACCCGTACGGGCCGCGGCGCGGCGGGGCCGGGCGGCCCGGCCGCCGGGCCGGCGCCGGGGAAGAGGGCGTCGGCGACGAGCGGGTGCAGCTCGTGCGGGGCGGTCCGGCCGCTGCGGACGAGGTACGGGTCGGGCAGCGGCTGCCAGGCGTGGTCGGGCAGCCGAATGGTGCCCGGCAGGTCGTCGCCGTCGGCGAGGCGCGCCCGCAGGGCGTCGCCGGTGCCGGGGGCGGCGGGCTCCAGGAGCAGGCTGCCGCGCCAGTCCGGGGCGAGGATGAAGCGGGCGTCCGCAACCGCGCCGGCGAGGCTCCGGATCGCGGCCGCCAGAGCGGTCAGGTCCAGGGCGACCGACCTCAGGACCGCCTCGGGGTTGTCCCTGCGGTACGAGCGCCGGCGGCTCTCGCGGGGCGTGAGGTCCAGTTCGATCCCGGCTGCGGCGAAGGCCCCGACGACGTCCCCGCGCCGGTGCAGCACGGCGGCCCACTCCGCGCGTGCGGCGGGGTCCGCGGCTCCGGGGGCGGCGTCGGGCAGCTCGCCGTCCGGGAGCGGGGTGCCGTCGGGTCGGAAGAAGGGGAGCCGGTCCGATGCTCCGGCCCGGGAACGCAGCTCCGCCGTGTGCCGGGAGTCCCACAACCAGCGGGCGGCGGTCCAGTCCTCGGTGACCCAGCTCGCATAGGCATGGCGCCGCTTCGCCTGGTCGACCGGCCCGCAGTGCAGCCGCAGCCGCTGGGGGCCGTCCACCATGGCGCGGGTGGTGACGTACAGGACGGGGGCGTCGGCCTGCGCACCGTAACGGGCCAGCAGCACGCGCCGGTTGGGGGCGAGGACGGTCCGGCCGCCCAGCACCCGGGGCAGGTGCCAGCGCACCAGGTCGGGGACGAGGTGCAGCAGGTCGGCCTCCACGGCGCCGGCGACGGCGGTCCCGTACGCCGGGGCGAGCGCGGTCAGGTCGACGGTGACCTCGACGCCGGCGGCCGCGCAGGCGGCGCGCCAGTCCCCGGCCAGGCGGTGCGCGGTGGCCCGCTCGATCATCCAGCGGGGCACGGCGTAGCGGCGGATCCGCTGCCAGCTGGCGGCGTCCTCGTTCGTCAGGGCGCCGGGCGGCAGGTCGGCGAGGGGCTCCTCGCTGGGCGCGCTCACCGGTACACGCTGCCGATGGCCCGCAGGTCCGGGTGGCCGGCCGGGGCGGGGCGCAGCCGCTCGGCGAAGGAGCGCTTGAGGCGGCGGGGGGTGCCGGGGCCGAGGCCGACGTGCTCCAGGGGGCAGTCCTCGGGCAGTGCGGCCAGCAGGCGCTTGGCGCCGCGGCCGGTGATGCCGGTGTGCCGCAGCTCCAGGCGGCGCAGCGGGCTGCCGGGCAGGGCGTCGGCCAGGGCGTACGCGCCCTCGTCGCCGGTGGCGTTGCCGGTGGAGCCGAGGCTGCGCTCGGACATGACCCGGCCGAGGTCCAGGGACTCGATCCCGCCGAGGGCTCCGGCCAGGGCGCGGGCTCCGGCCACGCCGATGCCGTTGCCGCCGAGGCCCAGGCGCACCGGGCGGTCGGGGCCGGCTTCGGCCGCGGCGGCCGCCAGGACGGCGGCGCCCTCGTCGCCGAGGTGGTTGGCGGGGACGTACAGCTCGCGGACGCTGGCCTCGCGGATGAGGGAGGCGAGCAGCGGGGCCGCTTCGGCGGTGAGGCCGTTGCCGCCGAGGTAGATCCGTTCCAGCGGGGTCTCGCGGGTGCGCAGGGCGTCCAGGAGGAGGCGTACGCCCTCGGCGCCGATGCCGGTGTTGACGAGGTCGAGGGTGCGCAGCGCGGTGTTGCGGCGCAGCAGCGCGGCGAGGGTGCGGGCCCCGTCCTCCCGGACCGGGTTCCGCTTGAGCCAGAGGGCGCGGACGGCGGTGTCCTCGGCGAGGGCGCCGGCGAGGGCGAGCACGCCGTCGGGGCCGATGCGGTTGCAGCCGAGGTAGAGGGTGTGGAGGCCGTGCTCCGGGCCGGTCGCGGTGAGGGCGGCGGCGAGGGTGCGGGCGCCTTCGTCGGCGATGGAGTTGGTGCCGAGGAGCAGGTGCGCGGCGTGCGGGGAGGCGGTGGCGACGGGCAGCAGGCGGGCGGCGCCGGCGGGGCCGAGGCCCTGCTTGCACAGGTCGACGCGGCCGTCGGCGCGCAGGGTGCCGAGGGGGAAGGTCTCGTCGGTCTCGACGGGCCGGTCCTGCGCGAGGCGGTCGAGCAGCGGGTCGAGGCCCGCCGGATCGGCGAGCGGCAGATCCGGGTGCTCGATCGCGGGGCACCGTACGGGCGTCGGCCGTGTCATCACCACTCCACCGGTTCCTTCGCCGGCTCCCGGCGACCGATCACATCGTGTACACCCGCCATGACGGCACGGCGGGGTCCGCCGCGCCCTCGTGGCGGGAAGAAGACGCAAGACCGGTCGGATTCGAACCGACGTCCTCCAGCTCGATGCTTGGGCGCGACGACCTCTGCGCTACGGCCTTGCTGCGGTGATCATAGCGGCTCCCTGGCCGGAAATCGATCACCAGTTTGAATAGACCGGGCGGCTACCAGTCGCCGTCCTGGACGGGGTCGCCCGGGCGCGGCGCGTTCCCGAGGTGCTTGACCTGGCCCGGGACCGGCGGTGCCCACGGCGTGTGGTCCTCGCCCAGCCAGTCGCCCACGGGCTTGACCCCGGCCAGCGGGCCGGCGGCGGGCAGGTCGGTTCCGGTTTCGTCGTAGTAGTCGTACCAGGGCAGTCCGGCCCGGGTGTAGGCGGCCCGGTCCACGGGAGAGGGCGGGGCGTCCTCCCCGGTGATACGGCGCCACTCGGGCGGGGTCACCAGGTGGACGAAGATCCGCGCGGCCGGGGTGTCCGCCCAGGCCGAGAGCTTCCGGTCGTCGCGGTAGACCTCCTGGCGCATCGATCCGCCGACCCCGAGCCCCATCGCCGGAGCCGCGGGCCGCGGGGCGGCCATGCCCATCGGCGGCGCCGACGGCATCGACGCCGAGGGCGGCGGCGGCGCCCCGTAGCCCC
>NZ_JBEZWL010000191.1:0-13000 GCF_040648015.1 Streptomyces sp. NPDC029216
CAGGCCGCCGGGGGCGTCCGTCACCTTTCTGGGGCCCACCGGGGTCACGACCGGGGGGTGGCCCCGTTTCCGTGTCCGACGAGGGCCGAGATGCGACGGCGCCGGATGCGGCGCACGCTGGACGGGCACGTGTCCTTCGCTGACCGTGCACGGCTTGGGGGAACACCCGTTCACATGCGAAGAAGCGGGGAGACCCATGAAGAAATCCCTGGTGGCCGCACTTGCCACCTCCGTGATGGCCGTCATGCTGACCGCTCCGGCCACGCCCGCGACCGCCGCTTCGGCGTTCTGCAACCAGACGACCCCGAGCACCTCGCTCCTCGCCTACAACAAGGACACCGGAGCCGTGGGTACCGGCACCCTGTCGGCCGGACGCTGGCACTACGGGTCGAACATCGACGTTCCCGACGGGTACACGCACGGAGTCGCGAGCCGCGACTCGATGCTCTTCTACAACGCCGACACCGGGGCCGGGGAGAGCGGCACCTTCAGGGGCGGGAAGTACACCCGCGTCCAGACCTACAACAACTTCTCGACCGGCTGGACCCACGTCGTGGCCTCGGGCGAGTCGGCCCTCTTCTACAACGCCGACAACGGCCAGGGCGGCACGGGCACCCTGCGGAACGGCCGGTACCACCACGTCCGCTCGTACGACAACTTCAGCACGGGCTGGGACTCCATCGCCGCCTCGTGCGACACGGCGGTCTTCACGAAGTCCGGCGAGGTCGGGTACGGGACCCTCAAGAACGGCCTCTACGCGCACGTGGACGCCAGGGAGACCGACGCCGACCTCGGGACCCTCGTCGCGACCAAGGACACGGTCCTGGCGCTCGCGGAGAACGGTTCCCAACTCCAGTACCGGATCGCCCGGGCGACCGACGGCAAGGTCGGCGGCTTCCGCGACATCGGCACGTCGGGCGTGTGGGAGGAGGAGGGCCGCACCGGGGACAGCCTGTTCTTCTACAAGACGGACGGCACCGCCTGGACCTCGAAACTCAGCGGGAACGCCTACTCCAACGTCGGACCGCTCGCCGGGGTCTCCTCCGGCTGGTCGTTCATCGCGGGCGGCGTCTGAGCCCGCAAGCAGCGCCCCCGCGGGCGGCGTTCACCCGGTCTCCGAGGTGAACGCCGCCCTCAGTTCTTCCCGGAGCGAGCGTTGGAAGGCCGTCACCAGGGCCTGCACCACCATCGGCTGCATGTGCGCCGACAGGGCCTTCATCGACTCGATCTGCTCCACGTCGCTCTCGCCCTCGGTGAACGGCCCCCACACCTCGTCCCGGAACAGCGCCGTCAGCTGGTGCGCCGCCGTCCGTGCGTGCTCCAGCAGGATCCGCCGCGCCACCAGCAGCGTCTCGTGCGCGATCGGCACGTCGAGCAGTGCGACCCCCAGCCGCAGCAGGCCCAGGTCCACGCGGAAGCCCTCGGCCGTTTCGGACAGCACGTTCATCGCGGCCAGCCGGCGCAGGTCCCCGTCCGACAGACCCCGCCCCGCCCGCCTCTCCAGCTCCTCCCGCGACACCTCCCGCGCCGTGTCCGGCGCCCAGGTCGCCACCAGCGCCCGGTGGATCGCCAGGTCGTGCGCGCTCAGGTCGTCGGGGAGCGCGTCCAGGTAGCGCTGGATCGCCGACAGGGTCATCCCCTGGTGCTGGAGCTCCTCGATCAGCGCCAGCCGCGACAGGTGCTCCGGGCCGTAGTGCCCCACCCGACGGGGTCCGATCACGGGAGGGGGCAAAAGCCCCCGCGTGCTGTAGAACCGTACGGTGCGGACGGTGACACCGGCCTTCGACGCCAGCTCGTCGACGGTGAGCATCGGCTCGGTCGCCCGGTGGTCGGCCATCGTCCGCTCCTCGCTCTCTGCTGCACGGCTTGGGTTCAACAGTATTGCTGTCGCACCAACGATGTGAAACGGCCAGGAGCTGCCCATGACCACGAACCTGCGACTGCCCGGACGTCCCGAAGACCTCACCCTGCCCTCCCTGCTCGCCCGCAACGCCGCCGAACACCCCGACCTGCCCGCCCTCTCCTGGCGCGCCGGGGACGAGGGCAGGGGCGGGGACGGCTGGCAGACCCTCACCTGGAGCGAGGCCCGCCACCGCGTCGCCGTCCTCGCCGCCGGATACACCGCCCTCGGCGTCAGCCGCGGCGAACACGTCCTGCTGATGATGGGCAACCGGCCCGAGCACTGGCTCAGCGACCTCGCCCTCGTCCACCTCGGCGCCGTCCCCGTCACCGTCTACGGCACCTCCGCGCCCGAGCAGATCGCCCACATCGCCCGCCACAGCCGGGCCCGGCTGGCCGTCGTCGAGGGCGCCCGCGAACGGGACCGCTGGGCCCCGCTGCTGGACGAACCCGCCATCCCCCTGGAGCGGCTGGTCGTCGCCGAGGCCGCCGAGGCCGGCCCGCACACCAGCTACGCTTCCCTCTACGCGAGCGGCGCCCGCCTCCACCGCCCCGACGCCTTCGAGAAGGCCTGGCGGGAGACCCGCCCCGAGGACCCCCTGACCGTCGTCTACACCTCGGGCACCACCGGCGACCCCAAGGGCGTCCGCCTCAGCCACCGCAACATCCTGCTCCAGTCCGTGCGTCTCGACCGGAACGTGGAACTCCCCGAGCACGCCGAGCACATCTGCTACCTGCCCTTCGCCCACATCGCCGAGCGGATCCTCGGCATCTACCTGCCGCTGCTGCGCGCCGCGCACGTCCGGCTGGTCGCCGACCCCGCCGCCGTGGCCGCCGCGGTGCGCGAGCTGCGGCCCGTGCAGTTCTTCGGCGTGCCCCGGGTCTGGGAGAAGCTCGCCGCCGGCGTACGGGCGGTGCTGGCGGGCCTGCCCGAGGAGCAGCGGCGGGCCATCGAGGGGGCCGGGGAGGTGGCCCGCGCCCGGGCCGGGCACCGGGAGCGCGGCGAGGAGGTGCCGGCCGCGCTGGAGACCTCGTACGCCGAGGCGAAGGAGCGGGTACTGGACCCGCTGCTGCGGCTGGCGGGGCTGGACCGGCTCCTGTGGACGGCCAGCGCCACCGCGCCGATGCCGATCGACGTGGTCCGCTTCTGGGCGGGCTGGGGGATCACCATCATGGACGCCTGGGGCCTGACCGAGACCGCCGGCGTGTGCACCGTCAACAGCAACAGCCCCGGCGGCTTCCGGCTCGGCTCGGTGGGCCGGCCGATCGAGGGGCTGGAGCTCAGGCTCGCCGAGGACGGCGAGGTCCTCACGCGCGGAGCGACCGTCTTCGACGGGTACCTGCGGCCCGACGGCACGGTGGAGGCCGCGGCCGACGCCGAGGGCTGGTTCCCCACGGGGGACATCGGACGGCTCGACGAGGACGGCTTCCTCTGGCTGACCGACCGCAAGAAGGAGCTGATCATCACCTCGAACGGCAAGAACGTGGCCCCGGCCCTGGTGGAGAACACCGTCAAGGAACACCCGCTGATAGGCCAGGCCCTGGTCCACGGCGACGGCCGCTCCTACCTGGTCGCCCTGCTGGTCCTGGACCCCGAACTGGCCCCGGCCTGGGCGGCCGCCCGGGGCATCGAGGCGGCCTCCCTGGCCGACTTGGCCGCACACCCGGCCGTCCTGGAGGAAACCGCCCGCGCGGTGGAGGCTGCCAACGCCCGCCTGAACCGCACCGAACAGATCAAGCGCTACCGCCTCCTGGCCGAGGAATGGGGCCCGGAGACGGGTGAACTGACCCCAACCCTGAAACTGCGGCGCAGGGTGGTCCGGGAGAAGTACGGCTCACTGATCGAGGGGCTGTACGAGGGCAACTGAGGCACGGGCCCGCCATTGCCCCCGCGAGGGGTCGGGGGCGGGTCGGTGGCTGCCCACCCGCCTCGCCGGGTGGGGGGCGGGACTTGGGGGATCGGTATCTCGGCGGGACGGCCTCGGAGAAGGGTTGGGGCTTTCCCGTCAGTCTCATCGTCCTTCCGTGTCGGGCCGGCCTGTCAAGGGCGCTCCTTCGTCGCGTCGCTTCGCGATCGCCTACGGCGACCCTTGACAGACCGTCCCGCCACGAAAAGCCGAAGACTGCCGGGAAACCCCCAAAGGAACGGGCCGGTTCTTCTATGGACATGCGGCCGGATCAGCGATGAGCCGGGCAGGCCGGGTCCGGTAGACCGGGCATCCGGCCCCTCCAGATCCTGATTCGGGGCCAGGGGCGCGTCTACGCCCCAGATCGCTACGCGCTCCTCCCGTCTCAGCGTCCGCCGCCCGTCTGGGGCCGATACCTGCACCCAAGGACGATGGAATGGTCCTCCGGGCCCGCCAGGCGCGCCAGATCGCTACGCGCTGCCCAGATTTCGGCGGCCGGCGGCCGTCTTGGGCTTGTACCTGCACCACAGGACGACAGGGACGTCATCCCAGCCCAGGGCAGCCGTTGGACGCTGAGGTAAGAGGAGCGCGTAGCGATCTCATGCGCCAGGGGCACCCCGGAGGCGTCCTGATCGTCCTTGGGTGCGGGTAACGGCCCCAGACGGCCGCCGGACGCCGAGAAATGAGGAGCGCGTAGCGATCTGGGACGTTGGGCAGCCCCCGGCCCGCCACCGGCCCCTCGCGGGGGCGATGGCGGGCCCCCGCCCCTAGCGCCCCACCACCGGGTAGTGGTCCGAGAGGTTGGAGTACGTGTATGACGTGCCCCAGCTGGAGACCGTCCAGGGGGTCGACTCCTCCTTCACCACGTTGTTCTCCCAGCCCGCCGGGCGGGCGTTGCCCTTGCGGTAGAGGACGTAGTCCAGGTCCTCGCGGGGGTCCGTCGGGTAGCGGTAGTGGGCGATCGAGTTGAGCGCCGTGTCGAAGGAGTACGGGTGGCCCGTGCGGGTGTCGGCGGGGGCCAGGTCGAGGTCGGCGAGCATCGAGGAGTACTCCGTGCTGCGGGAGTCGACGTTCATGTCGCCCGCCACGATGACCTGTTCGCCCGCGGGGATGTTCTTGGCGTCCAGGAACGCGTCTATCGCCTTGAACTGACGGCTGCGCATCTGCGCCGCCTCGCCCGCGCCGCAGCCCGGGTCGGTGGACTGGGCGTGCGTGCCGACGACGTGCACCTTGGTGCCGTTCACGTCCAGCACCACGTACGCGAAGCCCTTGTTGGACCACCAGTCGGCGCCGCAGGCGTCCTTGTAGACCACCTGCTCCTTGCGGACGATCGGCCACTTGCTGAGGATCGTGACGCCGCCGTCCTCCGGGGTGGTGGAGGAGTAGGAGCCGCCCGTCGCGTCCCAGTCGCTCTTGCTGCGGCCCACGACCGGGGTCTGGTACGGGTACTGGGCGGAGGCGTTGGCCTTCAGGGCGTCCGACGCGTTGTTGTCGAAGGCCTCCTGGAGGACGACCACGTCGTGGCCCTGGAAGAAGGAGGCCTTGGGGATCTCGGCCGCCCGGTGGGCCTGGCCCCAGTTCGGGTACAGGTTCGTGCTCATCAGGAACGTGTTGTACGTCAGGACGCTCATCCGGGGCGCCGCGGCGCTCTCGGCGGCCGTGGCGGCGGGCGCGGAGGCGAGGGCGAGGGCTGCTGCGGCGGCGGTCGCGGTCACGGCGGTGACGGCGGCGCGGCGGTGGGGGATCTGCGGCATGGAGGTCTCCATCATTCCGGTGGAATCCTGCGGGGGAAGATCGACGCCGTCATCCAAGCAGCCACGGTTACTTCGGGGTAACACCCGTGACAAGACTTTCTGTCCGGACCGAGGACATCTCGCGCTCGCATAATGGAACTCATGAACCACACGGGTCGCACAGCCCCCGTCAGCCCCGTGGGCCGACTCGATCCCGAGCCCCCGCCGCCCGGCGGGGTGCTGTGGACCACCGCCGGAGACATCCGCTCCCTGCTGACCCTCCCCGCCGCCTTCACCCTGCAGGTCGCCCACCCGGCCGTCGGCGCCGGCGTCGACCGGCACTCGGTCTTCCGCACCGACCCCTGGGGCCGCGGCGAGCGCTCGCTGCGCTCCGTGATGCTGTGGGTCTACGGCGGGGACGAGGCCGCCGCCGAGGGCCGCCGGGTGCGCCGCCTGCACAAGGGGATCCAGGGCACCGACACCCGCGGCCGCCGCTACCACTCCCTCGACCCGGCCTGCTACGCCTGGGTCCACGCCACCGGCTTCCCCGTCGCCCGGTACGCCGGGCGCTACCTGTTCCGCCCCACCACCCCCGACCAGGACCGGCAGATGTACCGGGAGTGGCTCCAGGTGGGCCGGATCCTGGGGCTGCGCGACCGGGACATGCCACAGACCGTCGAGGAGTTCTGGCCGTACTACCACCGGATGCTCGCCGAGGAGATCGAGCCGACCAAGGTCGTCCGCGAGCTGGTCTCCACCGACGTGGACCTGCCCCGCCCCGAGCCGGCCTCCCCGGCCCTGCGGCTGCTGCTGCGGGTGACCTGGCCGCTCCTGCGCGCGGGCTACCTCCGCTTCCGGGCCTTCGTCACCGTCGGCTACATGCCGCCCGACGCCCGGGCCGCCATCGGCCTGGAGTGGACCCCGGCCCAGGAGCGCCGGCTCCGGCGGTTCAGCACCGCCGTACGGCTCCTCGTCCCGCTCCTGCCCGAACGGCTGCGCTACCTGCCCAGGGCGCGCGCCGCCCGCGCACGGTGGCGCGCCGGGGCCCGCTGAGGGACCCCGGCGCGCGCAGCGGCCTACCGGTACCGGTACCGGTCAGTGGTCGTGGATGGAGTTCGTCGCGGCGATCTTCTTCCAGGACTTCGGCTCCACGGCCGGCCCGGCCGGGGCCTGGAGGGAGCGGGCGCCCGGCTTGACGGCGGCGGGCCCGAAGGAGGCCGGCTTGCCGGGGGTGTACAGCCAGGTCTCGAAGAGCTGGGCGAGCGGCTTCTCCGAGATCTTCTCCGCGTACCGGACGAAGTCCCCGACCTTGCCGTTCCCGTAGGCCCGCTCGGTCGGCCAGCCCTTGAGGATCCGGAAGAACTTCTCGTCGCCGACCTCGTTGCGCAGCGCCTGGACCGCGATCGCGCCCCGGTCGTAGACGGCCCCGTGGAACTGGTTCTCCGCGCCCGGGTCACCCGGCTTGACCTGCCAGAACGGGTCCTCGGCCGGGCGGGTGTCGTACGCCCACTGGGCGAGTTCCTGCGCCGTGCCCTCGCCCTCCTTCTCCGACCACAGCCACTGGCTGTAGCGGGCGAAGCCCTCGTTGATCCAGATGTCCTTCCAGTTGTCCACGGACACGCTGTCGCCGTACCACTGGTGGGCCAGCTCGTGCACGACGACCGAGACGTTCGCGCCGGCCGAGAACTGGCGCGGGCTGTAGAACGGCCGCGTCTGGGTCTCCAGCGCGAAGCCGGTCGGCACGTTCGGGACGTAGCCGCCCAGCGCGTTGAAGGGGTACGGGCCGAAGACCGACTCCAGCCACTCCGCGACCTCGCCGGTCCGCTCGACGCTCGCGCGCGCCGCGCCCGCGTTGTCGCCGAGGTCTCTGCTGTACGCGTTGAGGATCGGCAGGCCGCTCGCCGTCTTGTCGGTGGTGATGTCGAACTTGCCGATGGCGAGGGTGGCCAGGTAGGTGGCCTGCGGCTTGTTGGAGCGCCAGTTGTAGCGGGTCCAGCCGAGCTTGGAGGTCTGCGACTGGAGAACGCCGTTGCTGATGGCCTGGGTGCCGTCGGGGACGTTGACCGAGACGTCGAAGGTGGCCTTGTCGAGGGGGTGGTCGTTGCTCGGGAACCACCACACCGCCGAGTCGGGCTCCTGCGCCGCGATGCCGCCGTCCGGGGTGCGCTGCCAGGCCGACCAGCCGTCGATCTTGAACTCCGAGGGCTTTCCGGCGTACTTGACGACGACCGTGGCCTGCTTGCCCTTCTGGAGCGGCTGCGCGGGGGTGACCTCCAGCTCGTGCGCGCCGGAGGTGGCGAACTTCGCCTTGGCCCCGTTGACCCGGACCTCGCTCACCTTCAGGCCGAAGTCCAGGTTGAAGCGGGACAGGTCCTGCTGGGCGGTGGTCAGCAGGGTGGCCGTGCCCTCCAGCAGGTCCGTCTTCGGCTGGTACTGGAGGCGCAGGTCGTAGTGGGAGACGTCGTAGCCGCCGTTCCCGCTCTCCGGGTAGTAGCCGTCGCCGATCCCCGGCGCGCCCTGGACGGAGCCGGCCGCCGACGCCGGGATCACCAGCAGGAGGGAAGCGGCCAGAACGCTCGGGGCGATCACTTTGCGGTACACGAAAGGCTCCAAGGGGTAGGGGAGACAACTCGGTTCGACGGTCGTCGTGGGGCGTCGTACGTTCGTCGTTCGACCGTATTCACCCGTGGAGGCGCAGGTCATGTCCATGGCCCCTGCTGTCACACGATCGCCATTCGGCCGTCACGATCACGGCCCCGCGCCGGTGCGCCGTCCGTGGACGGACGCCCGGGGCGGCCCTTCCGACGGTGCCTCACGCCCCGGGAGCGGGCCGCAGGTTGGCGCGAATCCACCACCTGCCCCCGGCCCCCTCCCGCCTTACCCGGCTCACAGGCCGCTCGGCAGGGCGGCGACGGCGGCCAGCGTCAGGTACACCCCGCCGACCGCCCAGTGCTGCCGGGCCAGGGCGCGCGGGCTGCGGCGCAGCCATCGGCTGACCATTCCGCCCGTGCAGGCGTAGCCGATGTCGAGGAGGGCGCCCAGGACGAAGAACACCGCGCCCAGGACCCGCGTCTCGGCCTGCGGATCGGCCGCGCCGGGCCCGACGAACTGGGGCAGGAACGCCAGGAAGAACAGCGTCACCTTGGGGTTGAGCAGGTTGACGACCAGGCCGTCGACGTAGGCGCGGCCCAGGCGTACGGGTACGGCGGCCTCCCCGGCGGGCAGGACCGACGGGCCGTCGCGCAGGGCCCGTACGCCCAGGTACAGGAGGTAGCCGGCGCCCGCGTACGTCAGGGCCGCGAAGGCGGCGGGGGAGCGGGTCACCAGCTGGGCGAGGCCGGACACGGCGACGGTCAGGTGCACGAGGGTCGCGGTCTCCACCCCGGCAGCCGTGGTGAGGCCCGTGCGGCGCCCGTGGGCGGCGGCGCGCGTGACGATCAGGATCAGGTTCGGTCCGGGCAGCAGGATCAGGGCCGTCGAGGCGGCGAGGAAGCCGAGGAGGGTGCCGGTGGTCATGCGTCTAGGCTGGCCGGAAGGGGACGCCCGGCACCCGGGCCAATGGGGGGACAAGTGGACCGCAGTGCCGCGCGCGCCTGGACGCCGGGCGAACTGGACGGCGTGCTCGGAGGCTGGACCGACGGCCCGGGACCGCTGTACCGGCGGCTCGCCGGGGCACTGGGCGCGGCCGTCCGTACGGGTGACCTCGCGCCCGGGGACCGGCTGCCCGCCGAGCGGCCGCTGGCCGCCGCGCTGGGGGTGAGCCGGGCCACCGTGGCCGACGCCTATGCCGAACTGCGCGGCGCGGGAACGGTGGAGAGCCGCCGGGGGAGCGGGACCCGGGTCGCGGGACTGCCCCGGGCGGCGCTGCGGCCGGCCGACGGGCGGGTGCGCGGCGGGACCGGTGCGGCGCTGGTGCAGCGGCTGGTGGACGGGCCGGCGGAGGTGATCTCCCTGTCGGTGGCGGCGGAGGGCGCGGCCCCCGAGGTGCGCCAGGCCCTGGCCGGGCTGCTGGAGGACGGGCTGGACCGGCTGCTGGGCGGTCCCGGCTACCACCCGGGCGGGCTGCCCGGGCTGCGGGCGGCCGTCGCCGACCGGTACACGGCGCGGGGGCTGCACACCGCCCCGGAACAGGTCCTGGTCACCACCGGGGCCACCCAGGCGCTGGCCCTGCTGGCGCAGCTGTACGTACGGCGCGGGTCGCCGGTGGTGGTGGAGACGCCGAGCTGGCCCGGCTGCCTCGACGCGCTGCTGGCCGCCGGGGCGCGGCCGCGGCGGGTGCCGCTGGACGAGGACGGGGTACGGGTGCCCGGCTTCCGGGCGGCCCTGCCGGGGGCGGCGCTGGCCCAGGTGACGCCGACCTACCACAACCCCACCGGGGTACTGATGTCCGCCGGGCGGCGCGAGCGGATCGCGGCGCTGTGCGCGGCGGAGGGGGTGCCGCTGGTGGAGGACCTGGCGTACGACACCCGGCTGTGGGACGCGCCGGAACCCGGGCCGGTGGCGGCGTACGCGCCCGCCGGGGCGGAGGTGCTGAGCGTGGGCTCGCTCGCCAAGGCGGTGTGGGGCGGGCTGCGGATCGGGTGGGTGCGGGGGCCCGCGCCGGCCGTCGAACGGCTGGCCCGGCTCAAGGCGCTGGCGGACCTGGGCAGTCCGCTGCTGGACCAGGCGCTGGCGGAGCGGCTGCTGCCGGGGGTGGAGGAGCTGCGGGCGGCCCGGGCGGCCGCTCTGCGGGAGCGGCTGGCCCTGCTGGAGTCCCTCCTGCGGGCGGAGCTTCCGGGGTGGACGTGGGAGCGGCCGGCCGGCGGGGGCGCGCTGTGGGTGCGGCTGCCGGGGGGTGCCGATGCGGCCGTCTTCTCCCGGGTCGCCCTCCGGCACGGGGTGGAGCTGGTTCCGGGCTCCGCGACCGACCCCTCGGGGGCGTACGACGCGCACGTCCGGCTCCCCTTCACCCTCCCGCCCGCCCGCCTGGCGGCGCTGACGGGCCGCCTCGCCGAGGCCTGGGCGGCGTACGGTCCCGCGTGACGCGGGGGCGGAGCCCCCGGCGAGGGGCTCCCCGCCGCCGTCACCGGTACCTGCCACAATGGGCAGCCTTCCAGGCACACGCACGAAGGCAGGCGGGACCGCAGTGACGACGATGTCCATCGAAGGCAGGATCGCCGAGGAGCTCGGCGTACGGGAACGGCAGGTCAAGGCGGCCGTCGAGCTGCTCGACGGCGGCTCCACCGTGCCCTTCATCGCGCGCTACCGCAAGGAAGCGACCGAGATGCTCGACGACGCCCAGCTGCGCACCCTGGAGGAGCGGCTGCGGTACCTGCGCGAGCTGGAGGACCGCCGGGCGGCGATCCTCGACTCCGTGCGCGAGCAGGGCAAGCTCGACGCCGAGCTGGAGGCCCGGATCAACGCGGCCGACACCAAGGCCCGGCTGGAGGACATCTACCTCCCCTTCAAGCCGAAGCGCCGCACCAAGGCCCAGATCGCCCGCGAGGCCGGCCTGGAGCCGCTCGCCGAGGGGCTGCTGGCCGACCCCTCCGTCGAACCGGCCGCCGCCGCGGCCGCGTTCGTCGACGCCGCGAAGGGGGTCGCCGACGCGGCGGCCGCACTGGAGGGCGCCCGCGCCATCCTCACCGAGAGGTTCGCCGAGGACGCCGACCTCATCGGCGACCTCCGCGAGCGCATGTGGGGCCGCGGCCGCCTCGCCGCCAGGGTCCGCGAGGGCAAGGAGGAGGCGGGCGCGAAGTTCTCCGACTACTTCGACTTCGCCGAGCCCTTCACCGCCCTCCCCTCCCACCGCGTCCTCGCCATGCTGCGGGGGGAGAAGGAGGAGGTGCTCTCCCTCGAACTGGAGCCGGAGGAGCCCTCCGAGACCCCCGGGCCGTCCACCTACGAGGGCCTGATCGCCCGCCGCTTCGGCGTCGCCGACCGGGGCCGTCCCGGCGACAAGTGGCTGGCCGACACCGTCCGCTGGGCCTGGCGCACGAAGATCCAGGTCCACCTCGGCATCGACCTGCGGACCCGGCTGCGCGCCGCCGCCGAGGACGAGGCCGTACGCGTCTTCGCGGCCAACCTCCGCGACCTGCTGCTCGCCGCCCCCGCCGGCACCCGCGCCACCCTCGGCCTCGACCCGGGCTTCCGCACCGGCGTGAAGGTCGCCGTCGTCGACGCCACCGGCAAGGTCGTCGCCACGGACGTGATCCACCCGCACGTTCCCGCCAACAAGTGGGACGAGTCCATCGCCAAGCTCGCCCGCCTCGCGAAGGAGCACGCGGTCGAGCTGGTCGCCATCGGCAACGGCACGGCCTCCCGCGAGACCGACAGGCTGGCCGCGGACCTCATCGCCCGTCACCCCGAGCTCGGGCTCACCAAGGTGATGGTCTCCGAGGCCGGCGCCTCCGTGTACTCGGCCTCCGCGTTCGCCTCGCAGGAACTGCCCGGCATGGACGTGTCGCTGCGCGGCGCGGTCTCCATCGCCCGCCGCCTCCAGGACCCGCTCGCCGAGCTCGTCAAGATCGACCCCAAGTCGATCGGCGTCGGCCAGTACCAGCACGACCTGTCCGAGCTGAAGCTCTCGCGCTCCCTCGACGCGGTCGTCGAGGACTGCGTCAACGGCGTCGGCGTGGACGTCAACACCGCCTCCGCGCCGCTGCTCTCGCGGGTCTCGGGCATCAGCGGCACCCTCGCCGAGAACATCGTGGCCCACCGCGACGCCAACGGCCCGTTCCGCAGCCGCCGGGGCCTGAAGGACGTGGCCCGCCTCGGCCCGAAGGCGTACGAGCAGTGCGCGGGCTTCCTGCGCATCCGCGGCGGCGACGACCCGCTCGACGCCTCCTCCGTGCACCCCGAGGCCTACCCGGTGGTGCGGGCCATGGGCAAGAAGGCGGGCGGTGAGGTGGCCGCGCTGATCGGCAACACCGCCGTACTGCGCTCCCTGCGCCCGGACGAGTTCGTTACCGAGGCCTTCGGCCTGCCCACCGTCACCGACATCCTGCGCGAGCTGGAGAAGCCGGGCCGCGACCCGCGCCCCGCCTTCAGGACGGCCAGCTTCAAGGAGGGCGTGGAGAAGATCGGCGACCTGGCCCCCGGGATGATCCTGGAGGGCGTCGTCACCAACGTGGCCGCCTTCGGCGCCTTCATCGACATCGGCGTCCACCAGGACGGCCTGGCGCACGTGTCCGCCCTGTCGAACACCTTCGTCAAGGACCCGCGGGACGTGGTGAAGCCGGGCGACATCGTCCGGGTCAAGGTCATGGACGTGGACATCCCGCGCAAGCGGATCTCGCTGACGCTGCGGCTGGAGGACGAGGCCGGCGCCGAGCGCGGAGCGGGCGCACCGCGCCAGCGCGACGAGCGCCGGGGCGGCGGCCGTCCCCCGCAGCAGCGCGGCCAGAACCAGGGCCAGAACCAGGGCCAGGGCCGCGGCGAGGGCCGGGGCCAGGGCCAGGGCCAGCGCGGCGGCGGCCAGCG
>NZ_JBEZWL010000192.1:0-12865 GCF_040648015.1 Streptomyces sp. NPDC029216
GCCGCGGACCCGAGCGGGGTCCGCGGCAGCCGTTCCCGGGAAGCGCCCGAGGAGAGATCCGACGGCGCCCCCGGGGGCGGTCACTCGTGACACCCCCACCCCCGCACGGCGCGTCCCGCGCCACTGCCACGGCACCCCCAGCCCTCACGGGGCTGGAGCCACCGCATGGAACCGGTTTTTGGGCGAATCGTTTCCGCACCCCTTGGGACGAGAAGTAGCTCCACCCACAACTCCATACCGGCTCGACCAGCACGCTTTCGCACCACCTCCCTGACACCCACGTCCCTGCCGACGTGTCTAACCGACCGGAGGAAGCCGTGGCCGATGCGCCCAGGTTCCGCAAAGATGCAGTCGCAGTACCGGAGGAGAAGCACCCGGTCGACGAGACCCTGCCTCCTCTGAAAATGTTCACCAGCGGCCTCCAGCACGTGGCCGCCATGTACGCGGGTGTCGTCGCCCCGCCCATGATCGTCGGTCCGGCCGTGGGCCTTTCGGCCACGGAGACCGCCTTCCTGATGGGCGCGTCCCTCTTCACCGCGGGGCTCGCCACCCTCCTCCAGACCCTCGGCTTCTGGAAGATCGGCGCCAAACTCCCCTTCGTCAACGGCGTTTCCTTCGCCGGTGTGACCCCGATGATCGCCATCGGCAAGGGCCAGGGACACGACGCCATCCCCGTGATCTTCGGTGCGATCATCGTCGCCGGACTGGTCGGCTTCCTCGCCGCCCCCTACTTCGGCCGGCTCGTCCGGTTCTTCCCGCCCGTGGTCACCGGCACCGTCATCACCCTGATCGGCGTCTCGCTGCTCCCCGTGGCCTTCAACTGGTCCCAGGGCGGCAACCGCACCGCCGGCGACTACGGCTCCATGAAGAACATCGGGATGGCCGCCCTCACCCTGGCGATCGTCCTGGTGATGCGGAAGTTCCTGCGCGGGTTCCTCCAGCAGATCTCCATCCTGCTCGGCCTGGTCGCGGGCACGCTCGTCGCGATACCGCTGGGCATGGCGCACTTCGACGCCGTCCGCGACGCCGACCTCGTCGGCTTCCCCACCCCCTTCCACTTCGGTGCCCCGCAGTTCCAGGTCGCGGCGATCGTCTCGATGTGCATCGTGATGCTCGTCTGCATGACCGAGTCCACCGCCGACATCCTGGCCCTCGGCAAGATCGTGGGCCGCCCGGCGGACGCCCGGACCATCGAGGGCGGCCTGCGCGCCGACACCCTCGGCAGCGCCCTCAGCCCCCTGTTCAACGGGTTCATGTGCAGCGCCTTCGCGCAGAACATCGGACTCGTCGCGATGACCAAGGTCCGCAGCCGCTTCGTGGTCGCCGCGGGCGGCGGCATCCTGATCCTGCTCGGCCTGTGCCCGGTGGCCGCCTCCGTCATCGGGGTCGTCCCGCTGCCCGTCCTCGGCGGTGCCGGCATCGTCCTGTTCGGCTCGGTGGCGGCCAGCGGCATCCAGACCCTGGCGGGCGCGGCCATGGAGAAGGGCGAGAACGCCCTGATCGTCGCCGCCTCGATCGGCATCGGCCTGATCCCGATCGCCGCGCCGACCTTCTACCACGCCTTCCCCAAGGACCTGCTGGTCGTCCTCGACTCCGGCATCAGCACCGGCTGCGTGGTCGCGATCCTGCTCAACCTGGCCTTCAACCACCTCGGTGCCAAGAAGACCGCGGCCGAGCCCGCCGCGGAGCCGGCCTTCGTGCACTGACCGCTGACCGCTGACCGCGGCGCCCCCGGCGGGCGTGCGGCGGCGCGTACGTCACCCACTGCGGGCGTGGCGTACCCGCCGCCGCACGCCCGTACGGGGGCGCCGCCCTTGCCGGGCCGTACCGTCCGGCTCAGGCCTGGTCCGGCACCCCCGGCGCCGGGTCCGTCCAGATGTCCGGCCGGACCGTCCGCACCCGCCGGCCCCACTGGTCCAGCTCCTGCGCCTCCGACTTGCGCACGTGCAGCGCCACCGCCGTGTCCGTGATGCGCAGCCCCGGCAGCCGCCGCGACAGGTCGGCCGTGTAGCGGGCCAGCCCCTCGATCGTGCGCAGCCGGGCACTGATCACGAAGTTCCAGGTGCCGCTGACCGACATGCACGTCCGCGTCTCCCGCAGCCCCGCGGCCACCGCCGCGCAGTCGGCGACCTCGTGCTCGGGCACCTCCGCCCACAGGGTCGCCGCCACCGGCCAGCCGGACAGCCCCGAGGCCATCGCACAGCTGTAGCGCAGACTGTGCCCGGCCTCCAGCCGGCTCAGCCGGCGCCGTACGGTCGACTCGCTCATCCCCAACTCCCGGGCCAGCGAGGCCACGCTGCGCCGCCCGTCCGCGGCCAGCGCCAACATCAGCGGCCGGTCCTCCTCGGGCACCGGGGTGACCGGCGGCGCCGCCGCTCCCGGCCCGCCCGGCACGCGCCGGGTACGCGCCGTCAGCAGGGCGGCCTGCGCCGGGGAGAGGTGGTCCAGCCGCCAGCGGTCGGGCGCCGAGTGCACCGCGGTGACCATGGAGGACCGGGTCCCCGTCACCCCCGGGATCCGCTGCACGCGGAAGGACAGGTAGCGGAACAGCATGTGCAGGTCGGGTACGGCCACGAAGGCCAGCAGGTCGCGTCCGCCCGTGGTGTGCTCCACGCCCATCGTGTGCGCGTCGCCCGCCAGGGCCGCGCCCACCGCCGGGGAGGTGCCCGCCGCGCACATCACCTCCACCCACGCCATGCAGGGCGCCTGGCTGCCCGTACGCAGTCCCAGCCCCGACACCCAGGCCTCCCCGGCCGACGTCATCCGCTCCCAGCGGCGCGCCAGGGTCTCCGGTCGCGCGCCGAGCACCGGGGCCAGCCGCTCCCAGCTGGCGCGGGGCGCGAGCTGCAGGGCGTGCACGAGCGCACGGTCGGTGTCGTCAATGGCGGAAATGGCCGAGTTCATACTTACCCCTGGCGGTTTTCCCGGCCGCGGACCGGTTAACCGGACTTTCGGCTGATCATCTCTCTTCGTGCGCCGAACCGCCGCATCGGAGGGTCGTGCCGGACGGGACGGGTATGTGCACCCTCAGGAGAGCAGCGGGAGGTCGTATGGGGGAGGCCGGCTCAAGCGTGCGTCAAGCGGTACCGGTCGAGCTGTCCAGCCTCGTCGGACGGACCGTCGAGGTGACGCGCGCCCGGGCCCTGTTGGGTGCAGAACGCCTGGTCACGCTGACCGGCCCGGCCGGTGTCGGCAAGACCAGGATCGCCGTGCGCACCGCGTGGGAGCTCTGCGGCGGCCGCGGCGCCGACGTCGTGTGGGCCGACCTCGCCAGACTGCCGGCCGCCCGCGCGGGCGAGCTGGGCGCGGAGCTGGGCCCCGGGCTGGACGGGCGCGAGGCGCTGGTGGTCCTGGACGGCTGCGAGCAACTCGGCCGACGGGCCGGAGAGCTCGTGGCGGAGCTGCTCGCCCGCTGGCCGGGGGTACGTTTTCTGGCCACTTCCCAACGGGTCCTCGGGCTGGCCGAGGAGGCCCTGCTCCCCGTCGGCCCGCTGGCCCTGCCGGCCGCCCCGCAGGATCCGGCCGCCCCGCAGACGGTGGCCGAGGTGGCCTCCGCCCCCGCCGTACGGCTCTACGTGGAGCGGGCGCGCGGAGCCGCCCCCCGCTTCGCGCTCACCGAGCACAACGCCGCGGCCGTCGCCGACCTGTGCCGCGCCCTCGACGGGATCCCCGGGGCGCTGGAACTCGCCGCCGCGCGGGCCCACCGCCACGAGCCCGCCGAGGCGCTGCGCCTGCTGACCGCCGACCCGCTGGGCTTCCTCGCCGGCGGCGCCGGCCGCGCCGGCGGGGCCGACGCGCTGCGCCTGTACCGGCTGGCCGCGCCCGGGGAGCGGCTGCTGTGGGAGCGGCTGTCCGTCTTCGCCGGGTCCTTCGACGAGTCCGCCGTCGCCGAGGTGTGCGGGTTCGGCGCACTGGGCCCGCAGGCCGCCGCCGAGACCCTGCGGCGGCTGGCCCCCGCCCTGCTGGCCGAGCCCGGGTACGCCGGCCGCTACCGGCTGCCGCTGACCGTACGGGCCTACGCGGCCCGGCGCCTCGCCCGCGATCCGCACGGCGACGGGGCCACCGTCGCCCGCCGCCACCACGAACGCTGCCGGATCACCGCGGAACGGGCCGCGCAGCTGTGGCGGTCCGGGGCGCAGCTGGAGGCGCGCGCCCTGGCCCTGCGGGAGCTGCCCGAGCTGCGGCTGGCGATGGACCCGGCGGCGGCGGCCGGACCCGCCGCCGCCCTGGAGATCGCCGTGTCGCTGTGGTTCCTCTGGTCGGCCTGCGGGCTGGTGGAGGAGGGGCGCGGGCACCTGGAGCGGGCCCTGGCCCGGCACCCCGAGCCCCGCCCGGCCCGGGCGCTGTGGCTGGCGGCCTGGCTGGTGGTCAGCTTCGGCCAGCCGGAGGCGGCCGATCCGCTGCTGGTGGAGGCGTGGACCGCGGCCGTGCAGGAGGGCGAGGACGCCGTCCTCGCCTACCTCGCGCACGTCCGGGGCACCGTCGCCCTGTGGCGGGACCGGCCCGCCGAAGCCGCCGAAGAGTACCGGGACGCCCTGGAGATGCTCCCGGAGGACCCCGACTTCGGCCCCGGCCGGCAGGCCCTGGAGGCCGCCCGCGCGATGGCCCTCGCCCACACCGACCCGGCCGCCCCGCCCCTCGCCGGCGGCGCCCTGGACGGCCGCGACCTGTGGGCCCGCTCCTGGGCCGGGTACGCCCAGGCCCTCCTCCAGCGCCGCGAAGGGCGCCCCGCGCTGGCCCGCACCTGGCTGCTGCGCTCCCTGGAGACCCAGTTCGCCCTGGGCGACCCGCTGGGCCAGGCCCTCTCGGTGGAGCTGCTGGCCCAGCTGGAGGCCGACCTGGGCCGCCACGAGCAGGCCGCGCGGCTGCTCGGCGCCGTCTCCGGGTACCGCCCGGCCGTCGCCTGCGCCCCGCGCGCCGAGCGGATCCTGCGGCTGCGGCTGGACCCCGAGGTGCTGCGGGCGGCCTACGAGGAGGGGGCCCGGACCCCGCTGCGGGAGCTCCTGCCGGAGCTGTGAGACCGGGTCCGTGAGGCCGGGGAGGACGGGTGGGGCACGGGGTGCCCGCGGGCCCGGAGTTGCCGCCCCGATCCGGCGTACGGCGTAAAGGACGCGGAAAGACATCGCTTGAGCGCTGGCTCGCCCCCACCCCTCTGAACGGACAGGTGGTACAGCGATGGCCGAAACCCCGCAGTTGTGGATGCGCAGCGAGACCCGACCCACCGAACGGCGCGCGCCGCTGACCCCCGACGACGCGAGAACCCTCGTCCGCCGGGGCGTACGGATCACCGTCGAGGACTCCGGCCACCGCGTCTTCCCGCTCGACGCGTACGCCGCCGCCGGCTGCCGCACCGCCCCCGCCGGGTCCTGGGCGCAGGCCGCGCCGGGGACGGCGTACGTCCTCGGCCTCAAGGAGCTCCCGCCCGCGCCCGAGGCCCTGCACCACCGGCACGTCTACTTCGGGCACGCCTACAAGGGCCAGCCCCAGGCGCCCGGGCTGCTGCGGCGGTTCGCCGCGGGCGGCGGGACCCTGCTCGACCTGGAGTACCTGGCCGACGCCCAGGGCCGGCGCCTGGCCGCCTTCGGCTACTGGGCCGGGTACGCGGGCGCCGCCCTGGCCGCCCTGCACGCGCGGGGGCGGCTGACCGCCCCGCTGGTGCCGATGCCCCGCCCCGCACTCGACGCCCGCCTGCGGGACGCTCCGCCCGACGGGTTACGGGCCCTGGTGATCGGCGCGGGCGGCCGCAGCGGGCGCGGCGCCTGCGACGCCCTCGCCACCGCGGGGATCCCGGTCACCCGCTGGGGGCGCGGGGCGACCCGCCGGCTGGACCGGACCGCGCTGCTGGACCACGACATCGTGGTCAACGCGGTGCTCACCACCCGGCCCGTGCCGCCCTTCCTGACCCCGGCCGACCTGGAGACCGGGAGCGGCCGGCTCTCGGTGATCGCCGACATCACCTGTGACACGGGGTCAGAACTGCACCTGCTCCCGGTCTACGACCGCCTCACCGACTGGACCGTCCCGGCCCGGCGGCTGCGCGGCGGGACCCGGCCGGTCGACGTGATCGCCATCGACAACCTGCCCTCGCTGCTCCCGGCCGAGGCGGCCCGCGCCTTCTCGGCGGACCTGCTGCCCAAACTCGTCGACCTGCACGCACCGTCCCCGGACCCGGACTGGCTGCGCTGCCGGGCCGCCTTCACCACGGCGATGGAGGCGCTCACCGGCCCGGACCGGGCGGCGTAGGAGGCCCCGGCCGGCCCCCGTCGGCACAGGAGGGCGGTGCAGAAGGCCCGCTGGCTACCCGTCAGCTTTCCCGCAGTACGGCGAGGGGCCCGCGCGGCCGCGTGCCGTCGGGCAGCTCCCAGCCGGCGGTGAGCCGGCCGAGCGCGCCGGGGTCGGTCCGGCCGGGCTCCAGCACGCGCAGCAGTTCCAGGCCGAGACGCCGCCCGCCCGCCTCCACCACGAGGCGGGTGCCCTCCGGCCCGTCCTCCACGGCCACCACCGTCGACCCGGCGGGGAGGACGTCCTCGGCGCCCTCGGGGACCACGGTCGGGTCGGCGGCGCCGGTCACGCTCTGGTGCTGCGGTTCGGCGCGACCCCCGAGGAGGGCGAGCAGCCGTTCGGTGAGGACCGGGTCGTGCGCCCCGTCGTAGATCCAGCGCGTGCCGAGCACCCCGTGCTCGGACGTGCCGACGAGCGCCTCCTCGGCGCCGTCGAGCGGGGCGCCGCGGTAGGTGAGCGGGACGAGATAGGTGACGGGCTCCGCGCCGCCGGCGTCGGTGACCACCACGAACTCGATGCCCACCTCGCCCTCCGGATCGTCGAGCCGGAACCCGCCGGCCCGGTCCAGGTCCGGTGCCGCGGACGCGCCGGCGTACCAGGGGCGTCCGGGGAGCCAGCCGGCGAGCAGCTCCAGCTTGCCGGGCTTCATGGTGGTGCGGTGGACGACTGCCATGTCCGGTCAACTTCCTTCGGTGGTACGGGGTTCCCCGAGGGGGCGGGCGGTCACGGCTTGATCATGACAGCCCGCCCCCTGTCCTCACCGGTTCTACGGCGTGGATGTCAGGTACATCCCCGTCTGATCGGCCCCGGCGGTGTTCTTGCAGCTGGAGGCCGAGTCCGCGGGCTGTCCCACGGCCAGGGCCAGGCAGCGGCCGAGGGCCAGCTGGCCGAAGTAGTTCGGGTGCATGGACTCCTGGATCGGGCCCTGCGTCTCGTTGTTGTCGATCCAGCGGGCCCACTCACTGGTCTTCGCCGACGCGGGCACCGTCGAGCTGACCTGCTTGCTGGCCTTGGCGCAGACCTCGCGCCCCTGGAGCATGTCGCGCAGGTCGAGGAACTGCGCCCCCTTGGCCGCCGCGACCCCCTTCAGCCGGTTCGCGAGCTGCGGCACCAGAGAGTCGCGCGCCCAGTCCGAGTCCCGGTTCCAGAACGGGCAGCCGCCGGTGTTGAGCCGGCTCCAGTCGCTCTGGGTGTAGCGGTTCTCGGCGCCGCGCGGGATCGGCGAGGGGTAGGACTGGAGCACGAGCCGGTACGAGGAGTCCGTGTAGCCGGCCTGGCGCATCACGGCCCGGATCTCGTCCACGGACTTGCCGACGTTCGCCATCACCCCGTCGATCTTCGCGTCGACGCCCGCCTGCTGGTCGTCGTAGCAGTACGAGTTCCAGAGCACGAAGTCGAGCGCGCACTCCTTGATGATGTCGGCGAAGCCCAGGTCGTTCCCGCCGATGGACAGCGTGACGACCTTGACGTCGCGGCTCGCGGCCACGGCCGCCAGCTGGTCGGCCTGCGGGGCCTCGCCCTTGTAGGCCACGCCCCCGTTGGAGGCGCGGAAGACGTTCTCCGACGTCGCGCCGGAGCAGGCCAGGTTCACGGCCGTCTCGGCCATGGCGCCCGCGCTCAGCACCTCGGCCGAGTCCGAGCGGTCGCAGCCGCCCGCCGTGGCGCCGTACACCTTCGCGGGGTCGTAGGTGCTGCCGCTGACCCACGCCCGGTCAGTGCCGTTCCTGTTCCCGGTGTTGGTGAGGCTGTTGCCCTTCCAGCGTCCGGCCTCGCCGGATATGTAGCTGTCGCCCATCGACACGACGGTGGTGGGGCCCGTCCCGGGCCCGGCCGCCGCCGGCCCGGCCCCGCCGACGAGCAGCGCGCCGGCGGCCAGCGGTACGACCATCCCGGCACCGGCCAGGCGGCGCACACGGCGTCGGGCGGCCCGGTCCTTGCCGGCCTTGCGGAATCCGATCACTGCGGAACTCCTGCGGTCGGCCACGCCGAAGTCGCCAACAACTTCGGTGCGTGGCTTGGAAAGTGGGGGTACCGCCGGCGCCGGTGGCATCGGAAAGGTGGCACGCGCCCACTTGTTACCGCTAGGTACAGTCGGATTACGATGACGTAACGCCCGACCGGTCGGTCGGGGGAAAACGACGCCGCCCCCGTCGCCCGGAAGGGGGCGGCGGGGGCGGAATCTTGGGTTCGGCTGCTGTGCGGATCAGCCGAAGGGGGGTGTCAGCCGACCAGCTGGTCGTATGCGGGGAGGGTAAGGAAGTCGGCGTAGTCGGCGTCCAGGGAGACCTTCAGGAAGAGGTCGTGGGCCTGCTGCCACTTTCCGGCCGCGAAGGCCTCGTCGCCGGCTTCGGCGCGGATCGCGGCCAGTTCCTCGGCGGCGAACTGGCGGGTCAGTTCTGCGGTGGCGCGCTGCCCGTTCTCGAAGACGACTCCGGCGTTGATCCACTGCCAGATCTGGGAGCGGGAGATCTCGGCGGTGGCGGCGTCCTCCATGAGGCCGAAGATGCCGACGGCGCCCAGGCCGCGCAGCCAGGCCTCGATGTAGCGGATGCCGACCTGGACGGCGTTGCGCAGGCCCTCGTAAGTGGGCCTGGCGTCCAGGGAGTCGATCGCGATCAGGTCGCCGGGGGCGACGGAGACGTCCTCGCGGAGGCGGTCCTTCTGGTTGGGCTTCTCGCCCAGGACGGCGTCGAAGGAGGCCATCGCGATCGGGACCAGGTCGGGGTGGGCGACCCAGGAGCCGTCGAAACCGTCGTTCGCCTCGCGGTCCTTGTCGGCCTTGACCTTCTCGAACGCGACCCGGTTGGCCTCGGCGTCCTTGCGGGACGGGATGAAGGCCGCCATGCCGCCGATGGCGTGCGCGCCGCGCTTGTGGCAGGTGCGGACGAGCAGTTCGGTGTAGGCGCGCATGAAGGGGGCCGTCATGGTCACCGCGTTGCGGTCCGGCAGGACGAACTTCTCGCCGCCGTCGCGGAAGTTCTTCACGATGGAGAACAGGTAGTCCCAGCGGCCCGCGTTGAGGCCCGCCGCGTGGTCCTTGAGCTCGAAGAGGATCTCTTCCATCTCGTAGGCCGCGGTGATGGTCTCGATCAGGACGGTCGCGCGGACGGTGCCCTGCGGGATGCCGACGTAGTCCTGGGCGAAGACGAAGATGTCGTTCCAGAGGCGGGCCTCCAGGTGCGACTCCGTCTTCGGGAGGTAGAAGTACGGGCCCTTGCCGAGGTCGATCAGGCGCTGGGCGTTGTGGAAGAAGTAGAGGCCGAAGTCCACGAGGGAGCCGGAGGCCGGACCGCCCTCGAAGCTGAGGTGGCGCTCCTCCAGGTGCCAGCCGCGCGGGCGCATGACCACGGTGGCGAGCTGGTCGGCGGGCTTGAGGGCGTACGCCTTGCCGGTGCGCGCGTCCGTGAAGTCGATGCGGCGCTCGTAGGCGTCGATGAGGTTGAGCTGGCCGAGGACGACGTTCTCCCAGGTGGGAGCCGAGGCGTCCTCGAAGTCGGCGAGCCAGACCTTGGCGCCCGAGTTGAGGGCGTTGATGGTCATCTTCCGGTCGGTCGGACCGGTGATCTCCACACGGCGGTCGTTCAGGGCGGCCGGGGCCGGCGCGACCTTCCAGTCGCCCTCGCGGACCTGTGCGGTGTCCGGGAGGAAGTCGAGCGTGGAGGTGCGGGCGATCTCGGCGCGCCGCTCGCCGCGTCGGGCGAGGAGCTCCGCGCGGCGGGGGGCGAACCGCCGGTGGAGCTCGGCCACGAAGGCGAGGGCCGCATCGGTGAGGACTTCGTCCTGCCGGGGCAGGGGTTCGGCGTCGACGATGGCCAGCGGGGACGGCGCTGGTGCGGACATATCTGTCACTCCTTCAGCGGCGGTGCCTTGCGGCCGCGGGGGAATGCTCGCGCGAGACGGCACGCAGTGCCGTCGGGTGTGGAGAGTTCCGGGTAACGGTCGCGGGCGCCGTCTGGGGGTTCAGGGCGCTTCTGACCAGTGGATAGTAATTTCCTCATGGTGGAAGTTCAATGGTTTGTTGATGTCGAGATTCTCTGAGTCGACAGATTCCGCTTCCCGGTGGCCCTCAGTGCCATTGCGGTCACAGCCCGCTCCAATCCTGCCCCGGCGCGCCTCAGACGAGACGTGCCAGGTCGGGCGGGGTGTCGATGTCGAAGGCGGCCGCGACGTCCCCGCACTCCACCAGCATGACCTCGTCGGCGTGGTTCCTCAGGTGGACACGCGCACCCTGGTCCCCGGTCGCCGTCGCCGCGATGTCCGCCCAGCGGTCCGCGCCGAACAGCACCGGATGCCCGCGCTCCCCGTCGTACGAGGCCGCCACCAGGCTGGCCGGGGACCGGTACGCCGCCCGCACCCGGGACACGGCCGCCGGCCCGATGCCCGGCTGGTCCACCAGGGACACCAGCGCCGCGCCGGCCCCCGTACCGGCCAGGGAGGCCAGGCCCACCCGCAGGGAGGAGCCCATGCCCTCGGCCCAGTCCGGGTTGTCCACGACCACGCAGCCCGTCAGGTCGGCGCGCTCGCGGACCTCCGCCGCCGAGGCCCCCAGCACCACGTGCACCGGGCCGCACCCGGCCTCGCGCAGCACGCGGACGGCGTTCTCGACCAGCGGGCGGCCGCGGTAGGGGAGCAGCGCCTTGGGGCGCCCGCCCAGCCGGCGGCCGCCGCCGGCGGCGAGGAGCAGACCCGCGATCACCGGGTCCCGGTCGGTCATCGGGGGAGCGGGTGGGGGCTGGGTGTGTTCGGCTGCTGACATGTGAGCGATTCTCGCGCCTTCCCCCGTACGGGCGAGCGCCGCGCGAGCAGGCGCCGTACGGGGGCCAGTGCGGCCCCGATCCGCAGGGGCTCGGAGATCCGGTTCCCGGCGGCGGCCACCATGGCCCGTTCGTCACGGTCGGTGAGCACGTTGTACGGCATTGCACATTCTCCTTGCCAATCGAGGGCCAATACGGCGAGTCTGGACCTGGATTGGCCTGGCTGGCAGAGCCAATCAGGGGAGGTTGGCATGGCGAACGGGCGAGTGGTCCATACGGCGGACAGGACGGTCGGCAGCCGGCAGGTCGCGGCGATGCTCCCTTCCGAGGTGCTGGCCCGCCCCGGCTACCGCTCCCTCGCCGACGCCCTGCGCACCCTGATCCTCGACGGCCGGATCGCCCTGCACGTGCGGCTGCCCGCCGAACGCGAGCTCGCCGAGGCCCTCGGAGCCAGCCGCGCCACCGTCACCGGCGCCTACGACCTGCTCCGCGAGAGCGGCTACGTCCGCAGCCGCCGGGGCTCCGGCACCTGGACCGAGCTCCCCGAGGGGCACGGGCCGGTCGGCGCCCACCTGCTGATCGGCGGCACCGGCGGCCGGGCCGACGGGGACCCCGGCATCGACCTCGCCATCGCCGCCATGGGCGCCCCCGAAGGCAGCCTCGCCGAAGCCCTGGCCTGGGCCGCGCCCCGCCTGCCCGGGTTCGCCCGCAACCCCGGCTACCACCCCTTCGGCCTGCCCGACCTGCGCGCGGCCGTCGCGGACCGGTTCACCCGGCGGGGCCTGCCCACCCGACCCGAGCAGATCCTCGTCACCGCCGGGGCCCAGCAGGCGTTCGCGCTGGTCGTCAGCCTGCTCTGCCGGCCCGGCGACCGGGTCGTCACCGAGAACCCCACCTACGCCAACGCCCTCGACGCCCTGCGCCACGCCCGGCTGCGCACCGCCTCCATCCCCGTCTCGGACGCGGGCTGGGACATGGAGACCGCCGAGTCCACCCTCCACCAGACCGTGCCCCGGCTGGCGTACACCATCCCCGACTTCCACAACCCGACCGGTGCCCTGATGCCCGAGGAACAGCGGCTGCGGCTGCTGTCGGCGACCCGGGCCACGGGGACCTGGCTGGTGGTCGACGAGACCATCGCCGACATCGCCCTGGACGTGCCCGCCCCCGCGCCGCTGGCCTCGCTCGCCCCGCGCTCCGGCGCCGACCACGTGATCACCATCGGCTCGCTGAGCAAGACGCACTGGGGCGGGCTGCGGGTGGGCTGGATCCGGGCCACGGCGAAGCTGGTCAACGAGCTGACGGCCGTACGGGTGTCGGCCGACATGACCGGCTCCGTGCTCGACCAGGTGGTGGCCCTGCCGCTGCTGGAGGGCCTGGACCGGTCCCTGCCCCGGCGGCTCGCGGAGCTGCGGATCCGGCGGGCGGCCCTGGTGGGCTCGCTGGAACGGCACACCCCGGAATGGTCCTGGCGGCTGCCGCCGGGCGGCCTCTCGCTCTGGGTGGACCTCGGCGAACCGGTCAGCTCCGCCCTCGCCGAACGGGCGGCCGCCGCCGGGGTGCACATCGGCCGCGGCGCCCGCTTCGGCGTCGACCCGGGCACCTTCGAACACCGCCTGCGGATCCCGTACACCCTGCCGCCGGACCGCCTCGACGAGGGCGTACGCCTCCTCGCGGCGGCCTTCCACGACGGCGTCCCGCTGGCCCCGGGGGTGGAGCGGCCGTACTGGGTGGCCTAGGGTCTGTCGTCAAAGTCCCGTCTGCCCCGCGACGCCTGGCACGCACTCTCGCCGCACCGGGCGCAAGACCGAGTACGCCCAGTACGAGGT
>NZ_JBEZWL010000193.1:0-12402 GCF_040648015.1 Streptomyces sp. NPDC029216
GCTGGAAATTCGCTGCGCGAATTCCAGCCCCGCCGGTGTTCGAGGCGCTACTGGGCCGGGGTGTCGGCCGTGATGGCGAGTTCCGCCGTGATGTCGGCCGGGCGGCGCCAGCCGCGTTCGCCTCGGGCCAGGAGCCAGGCCGTGGCCTCCTGCGGGGGCATCGCCGCGGCCACCAGCCAGCCCTGGACGGCGTCGCAGCCCAGGTCGCGGAGGCGTTCCCACGTCTCGTCGTCCTCGACGCCTTCCGCGACCACGAGGAGACCCAGGGAGTGGGCCAGGTCGACCGTGCAGCGGACGATCTCCGCGTCCTGGGCGTCCACGGCCAGACGGGCGACGAACGAGCGGTCGATCTTCAGCTCGCTCACCGGGAGGCGGCGCAGGTGGACCAGGGAGGAGTAGCCCGTGCCGAAGTCGTCCAGGGACATCTTCACGCCGTGGCCCGTGAGGCCCGCCATGGTGTCGGCCGCGCGCTGCGGGTCCTCCAGCAGGACGTGTTCCGTTATCTCCAGCTGGAGGCCGCTCGCGGGCACCCCGTGGCGGGCCAGGCGGGCCGCCACGGCGCCCGCGAAGCCCGGGGTGTGGACGTCGCGCGGGGAGACGTTGACCGCGACCGGGACCTTCAGCCCCTGGGCGCGCCAGCGGGCGACCTGGGCCAGGGCGGTCTCCAGGACGTACTCCGTCAGGTGCGGCATCAGGCCCGAGGTCTCGGCGATCGCGATGAACTCGTCGGGAGGGACCCGGCCGCGTTCCGGGTGGACCCAGCGGACCAGGGCCTCCAGGCCGGCCACCTGGCCGTCGAAGCGGACCTTGGGCTGGTAGTGGAGTTCCACTTCGCCCGCGTCCAGGGCGCGGCGGAGGTCGCCGAGGAGGCCGAGGCGGTCGGGCGTGTTGCTGTCGCGCTTGGACTCGTAGACCTCGACGCCCGTGCGGTCCCGCTTCGCCTGGTACATGGCGACGTCCGCCCGCCGCAGCAGGCCCTCCGCGTCCAGGGCGTGGTCCGGGAAGACCGCGAGACCGGCGCTGGCTTCCAGGACCAGGGTCAGGCCGTCGAGGTCCAGCGGGGAGCTGAGCTCGGCGACCAGGTGGCGGGCGACCCGCTGGGCGCTGGTGGTGGAGTCGGTGGTGGGCAGGAGGACCGCGAACTCGTCCCCGCCCAGGCGGGCCGCCTCGGCGTCTTCGGGGAGGGCCTCGCGCAGCCGGGCGGCGATCTGGAGCAGCAGCCGGTCCCCCGCCAGGTGGCCCAGGGTGTCGTTGACGGCGCGGAAGCGGTCCAGGTCGATCAGTACAAGAGCTGACCGGGTGCCCAAACGTTCAGCCTCGTCCAGCGCCGACCAGGTCCGCTCCAGCAGCCACTGCCGGTTCGGCAGCCCGGTCAGCGGGTCGCGGAGCTGCTCCTCGGCGCGGGCCCGCGCGATCCACAGGGTGGAGTCGAGCGCGATGAGCGGTACGGCGAACAGCGGCAGCAGCACCGGCTGGGTGCTGGCGACCACGCAGATCAGCGGGGCGATGCCGAGGAGGGCCGCCGCCACCAGGGCCTGGCGGAGCAGGGCCGTGCGGGCCACCGTGGGGAGGCCGCCGCCGGGCGGGGTCAACGCGAACCACAGCAGGACCCGGGTGACGAGGAGGTAGGAGACGGCCACCAGGGCCACCTCGGGCGCGGCCGCCAGGTTCCAGGTGGTGGGCAGCCACGGTGACTCCACGGTCGGCGCGTCGCCGAAGGCGGCGAGGACGAGGGCCCCCGCGCCGATGCCGAGGATGTCGACGGAGCCGTGCAGCAGGCCCTGCCGCCAGCGGTGCCGGCGGGCGGCCCCGACCAGGGAGACCACCGCCAGGGAGACGAGTCCGGCGGGGACCCAGCCGTAGAGGATGAGCACGCCGAGGGTGAGGGCGGCGCCCGAGCCCGTACCGCCCCACCAGCGGTCCCGGCCGAGGGCGACGAGGTGGCCGACGATGATGCCGGTGAGCAGGGCCAGCGCCCAGCCGACCGATCCGCCGGGGAACAGCGCCTGACGGGCGGTCAGCGCGGAGACGACCCCGCCGGCGAGCACCACGGCGGAGAGGCCGACGACGACCAGGGGCAGCGCGGTGCGCCGCTGCTGTCCCGCTCCGCTGTCCAGGGGACGGGTCTCCGGTGTCCTGGCACCCAGGACACCGAGTCGGCCCGCCCGCAAGGGCGGGGGTTCCCCGCCGAATTCAGGTGACGGGTCGGCGCTTTCGGTGGGTTTCATGCCCGTCCCTCTCACAGCCGGCGATGCCGATGTCACGCGATGGCCCCGATGTCATGCCATCACGGCTGGAAGGCACATCAGGCAGCCGTGCACGACAGGCGCACCCCACAACAGTAGGACGGGAGAGGCTCCCAGGGGCAGCAGTCGGCGGTGGTTGCCCGAATGCGACCCAGCCATCCTCATCAGTACGGTATCCGCCGAACGGGTGAGTTTGGACCAGGACCCCCCCGTCACCCCTCCGATGATCCGACAGCTCACCGGCCTCCGACCAGCCATGTACCGGCCGTTTGCCACCGGGCACCGCGCCGGGCGTGCGCCCGCCCTTACGGCCGCACGCCGCGCATCCGTTCGCGGTATTACTCCCCCGCGGCCCCGCCGTCCAGCGGGAGCGCCGCCTCCCGGGCCGCGTCGGGCCCCTGTTCGAGGAGGACGGCGAAGCCGGCGTCGTCGAGGACCGGGAGCTTCAGCTGGACGGCCTTGTCGTACTTCGATCCGGGGTTGTCGCCGACCACGACGAAGGAGGTCTTCTTCGACACCGAGCCGGTGACCTTGGCACCCCGGCTCTGCAGGGCCTCCTTGGCTCCGTCCCGGGTGTGGCTCTGCAGGGTGCCGGTGACGACGACGGTCAGGCCCTCCAGCGGGCGCGGCCGCTCCTCCTCGCCGGAACCTTCCTCCTCCATCCGGACGCCGGCCGCCCGCCACTTGCGCAGGATCTCCTGGTGCCAGTCGACGGCGAACCACTCCTTGAGGGAGGCCGCGATGATCGCGCCGACTCCCTCGGTCGCGGTCAGCTCCTCCTCGGTGGCCTGTTCGATGCGGTCGATCGACCGGAACTCGCGGGCGAGGGCCTCCGCGGCGACCGGGCCGACGTGCCGGATGGACAGGCCGTTGATGATGCGGGCCAGCGGGCGCTGCTTGGCGGCCGCGATGTTCTCCAGCATGGCCAGGGCGTTCTTCTTCGGCTCGCCCTTCTGGTTGGCGAAGACCGTGACGATCTTCTCCTCGCCCGTCTTCGGGTCCCGCTTGGGCAGTCCGCTGTCAGGGTCCCGGACGTACGCCTTGATGGGGAGGATGTCCTCGATGGTGAGGTCGAAGAGGTCGCCCTCGTCGAGCAGCGGCGGCTGCGCCGGCTCCAGCGGTCCGGTGAGGGCGGCGGCGGCCACCATGCCGAAGTTCTCGATGTCGAGGGACTGCCGGCCGGCCAGGTAGAAGAGGCGCTCGCGCAACTGGGCGGGGCAGGTCTGCCCGTTGGGGCAGCGGACGTCGATGTCCCCTTCCTTCATCGGGCGCAGGGCCGTCCCGCACTCGGGGCACTCCGTCGGCATGACGAACTCGCGCTCGCTGCCGTCGCGCAGGTCCACCACGGGTCCGAGGATCTCGGGGATGACGTCGCCCGCCTTGCGCAGGACGACGGTGTCCCCGATGAGGACGCCCTTGGCCTTGACGACCTCCTGGTTGTGCAGGGTCGCGAACTCCACCTCGGAGCCGGCCACCGTCACCGGCTCGACCTGCGCGTACGGGGTGACGCGCCCGGTGCGGCCGACGCCGACCTTGATGTCGACGAGCTTGGTGTTGACCTCTTCGGGGGCGTACTTCCAGGCGATCGCCCAGCGCGGGGCGCGGGCGGTGGAGCCGAGCCGGCCCTGGAGTGCGATCTCGTCGAGCTTGACGACGACCCCGTCGATCTCGTGCTCCACGGAATGCCGGTTCTCGCCGAAACGCGTGATGAACTCGCGCACCTCGGCGAGGGAGGACACCACCGCGTTGTGCTGGGCGGTGGGCAGGCCCCACTCGCGCAGCAGCTCGTACGCCTGGGACTGGCGCTCGATCTCGAAGCCCTCGCGGGCGCCGATGCCGTGCACCACCATGTGCAGCGGGCGGGTCGCGGTGACCTTGGGGTCCTTCTGGCGCAGCGAACCGGCCGCGGCGTTGCGCGGGTTGGCGAAGGGCTTGCCCTCGGCCTCCACGAGGCGGGCGTTGAGCTCCTCGAACTTCTCCATCGGGAAGTAGACCTCGCCGCGGATCTCGACGAGGGCCGGGACCCGGTCGCCCTTCAGGCGGTCCGGGATCTCGGCGATGGTGCGGACGTTGGGCGTGATGTCCTCACCGGTGCGGCCGTCGCCGCGGGTGGCGGCGCGGGTCAGGCGGCCGTTCTCGTAGGTGAGGTTGACGGCGAGGCCGTCCACCTTGAGCTCGCACAAGTAGTGGTAGTCCGGGGTGTTCACGTCCCGGGCGACCCGCTCGGCCCAGGCGGCCAGCTCCTCGTCGTCGAAGGCGTTGTCGAGGGAGAGCATCCGCTCGCGGTGCTCGACCGAGGCGAAGTCCGTCTCGTACGCCCCGGCCACCTTCTGGGTGGGCGAGTCGGGGGTGCGCAGCTCGGGGTACTGCTCCTCCAGGGCCTCCAGCGAGCGCAGCAGCTGGTCGAACTCGGCGTCGCTGACGACCGGCTGGTCGTTCACGTAGTACCGGAAGCGGTGCTCCTCGACCTGCTCCGCGAGCAGCTGGTGCTGCTCGCGCGCCGCCGTCGGTACTGCCATGTCCTGCTGTTCGGCTGCCATGCCGTGTCCTCCCGTGGCCCGTCCTCGACCGTCACTCAGGGTTGTCGGCGAGCGACCTCGCCGCCCTGACGCAGTGGGCCTGCACCGCGCGGGCGTACGCGGGCGAGGCGCCCGCCAGACCGCACGACGGGGTGACCACGACGGACTCGGCGAGAGTCCCCGGGGCCAGCCCCAGCCTGCGCCAAAGCTTCCTGACACCCATGACGCTACCGCCCGGGTCCGACAACGGGCCGTCGGTGCCCGGCACCACTCCGGCGAAGAGTCTCATCCCGCCCTCGACGGCCTCGCCGATGGCGTCGTCCTCGCGCTCGGTAAGCAGGGAGAAATCGAACGAGACGGCCGCGGCTCCGGCCCGCCGCAGCAGCGCGAAGGGGACGTCGGGCGCGCAGGAGTGCACGACGACCTCCCCGTCGTGGACGGCGAACAGGTCGCGCAGGCCGCTCTCGACGACCTGCCGGTCCACGGCCCGGTAGGTGCGGTAGCCGCTGGCGGAGCGGACGCGGCCGAGCAGCACGGCGGTGAGCGAGGGCTCGTCGTACTGGAGCACGATCTCGGCGCCGGGGACGCGTTTGCGGACGTCGGCCAGGTGGCCGCGCATGCCCTCGGCGAGGGAGGCGGCCAGGTCGCGGCAGGCCCCGGCGTCCTGGAGGACGGCTTCGCCGCCGTGCAGTTCCAGGGCGGCGGCCAGGGTCCACGGTCCGACGGCCTGGACCTTGAGCTTGCCGGTGTACCCCTGGGTGAACTCCTCCAGGGCGTCGAGGTCCTCACCCAGCCAGGAGCGGGCCCGCCGGGTGTCGCGTCCCGGGCGGTCGCTGATCCGCCAGCCGCTGGGCTCGACGTGCGCGTACAGGTCGACGAGCAGTCCGAGGGAGCGGCCGATCATGTCGGCGCCGGGCCCGCGCGCGGGCAGCTCGGGCAGGTAGGGGAAGTCCTCGAAGGACCCCGTCGCGGTCTTGGCCGCCTCCCGGGCGTCGCCGCCCGGGAGGGAACCCACACCGGTGGCGCTCGCCGTCATCGGCCGGGCCTGACGGTCAGGTCGTTGACCTCGGCGTCACGCGGAAGGTCGACGGCCATGATGATCGTGGTCGCCACCGACTCGGGGTCGATCCAGGCCGAGGGGTCGTACTCCTTGCCCTCCTGCGAATGGACCTTGGCCTGCATGGGGCTGGCGGTGCGGCCGGGGTAGACGGAGGTGACGCGGACGCCGTTGGCCCGCTCCTCGGCGCGCAGGGAGTCGGCGAGGGCCTTGAGGCCGTGCTTGGAGGCGGCGTAGGCGCTCCAGTCGGCGTGGGCGTTGAGGCCGGCGCCGGAGTTCACGAAGACGACGGTCGCCTTGGAGGCCCGCAGGGTGGGCAGCAGGAGGCGGGTGACCTCGGCGGGGGCGATGAGGTTGACGTTGAGCTGCTGGTGCCAGGTCTTGGGGCGCAGCTCGCCGACGGGGCCGAGGTCGACGATCCCGGCGATGTGCAGGAGGGAGTCGATCCGCTCGGGCATGGGCTGCTTGGAGAAGGCCCAGGAGAGCCGGTCGGGGTCCGCGAGGTCGCCGACGAGGGTCCGGGCGCCGGGGTAGCGCTCGACCAGCTGCCGGGCGCGGGCGGCGTCGCGGGCGAGCAGGATGAGGTCGTCGCCGCGGGCGTGCAGGCGGGCGGCGACGGCGGCGCCGATGCCGGATCCGGCGCCGGTGATCAGGTGAGTAGGCATACGGCCCATGCTCGCATCCGCCCGGCCCCCGCCGCCGCCTCGGTACGCCGCTCCCGCCGGCGGGCCTACAGTCCGGCGGCCGCGCGGAGGGCGGCGGCCCGTCCCGAGGCGTCGTAGTCGGCGGGGACGCCCTCGACGAGTACGGCCTCGCCGGGGATGTGGTCGGTGCGCAGCGGGAGGATGGCCTGGTAGGCCGGGGAGGCGTACCAGGCGCGGGCCCGCTCGATGTCGGGGAAGCCGATGATGACGACGGTGCCGGGGAAGGGGCCCTCCATGACCTCGACCTCCTTGCCGTGGACGAGGAAGCGGCCGCCGAAGGGGTCCATGGTCGCCTGGATCTCCTCGATGTAGCGCAGGACGTCCTCGTTGACGGTGGGCCGGCGCAGGTGGGCGATGGCGTACGCGGTCATGTCGGTCTCCCCTGACGGTGCGCCGGGGCGGTCCCGGCCGTTGCACCGATGCTGTCAGCGGGCGTCGGCCGTGGCGATTACCCCGGAGGTCATGGTGTGGGGGTGGAAGGTGCGCCGGTAGCCGATCGGGGAGACCCCGAAGGCGGTGCGCATGTGCTGGCGCAGGGAGTTGGCGGAGCCGAAGCCCGAGCGGTGCGCGACCAGGTCGACGGGGAGGTCGCTGGACTCCAGCAGGTGGCGGGCGATCTCCAGGCGCTGGGCGGTGAGCCACTGGACGGGGGTCATGCCGACCTCGTCGCGGAAGCGCCGGGTGAAGGTGCGCAGGCTCATCCGGGCGTGGGCGGCGAGTTCGGCGAGGGAGATCGGTTCGGCGAGCCGTTCCAGGGCCCAGGCCCGGGTGGCGGTGGTGGTGGCCACGGTGGGCTCGGGGACCGGCCGGTCGATGAACTGCGCCTGCCCGCCGTCGCGCCAGGGCGGTACGACGCACATGCGGGCGGCCCGGTTGGTGACGGCGGCGCCGTGGTCGCGGCGGATCAGGTACAGGCACAGGTCGACGCCGGCGGAGACCCCGGCGGAGGTCAGGACGTCGCCGTCGTCGACGAAGAGGACCTCCTCGTCGACCAGGACGCGGGGGTAGGCGCGGCGGAACTCGGGGGCGAGGTTCCAGTGGGTGGTCGCCGGCCGGCCGTCCAGGAGTCCGGCGGCGGCGAGCACGTAGGAGCCGGAGCAGATGGAGACCAGGCGGGTGCCGGGCCGGATGCCGGCGATGGCGGCGGCCACCGCGGGCGGGAGCGGGCCGCCGAGGGCCAGTTCGGGCATGGCGTGGGTGGGCGGGATGATCACCGTGTCGGCGGCGGCGAGGACCTCGGGGCCGGCGGCGGGCTGGAGCGTGAAGCCGGAGTCACTGGGGACGGACTCGCCGTCGGCGGTGCAGACCACGACCTCGTACAGGGGCTCGCCGGCCTCGTCCACGGCCTGGCCGAAGACCCGTGAGGGGATTCCGAGCTCGAAGGGCGGGAAGCCGGGCAGGGCGAGCACCGCGATCAGGTGCCGGCCCTGCGGGCCGCTGCCGCCGGGGACGGTGCGTGCGCCGGGTGCCGTGGGTTCCTCGCTCATGGCCAGATCCTGTCACATAGTGGCCAGACGGCCAATACTGCTGGGGTGCGCGAGGCCCGAATCTGAGTGATGTCGCCGGGCAAGGCCCGGAAAAGTACGGAATCAGTCGGAAAGAGGCAGTAGACATGCGTGCGATCGTCGTGAACGAGTGGGGCGGCCCCGAGACCCTCGTCGAGCGGGAGATCGACCGGCCGGAGCCCGGCCTGGGCGAGGTCCTGGTCCGCGTCCACGCGGCCGGCGTCAACCCGGTCGACTGGAAGACCCGTGCGAGCGGGGCCCTGATCGCCTGGGGCGAGACCCCGATGGTGGGCTGGGACGTCTCCGGCACCGTCGAGGCGGTCGGCCCCGGCGTCACCCTCTACGCCCCCGGGGACGAGGTGTACGGCATGCCGCTCTTCCCGCGGCAGGCGGGCGGCTACGCCGAGTACGTGGTCGCCCCCGCCCGGCAGCTGGCGGCGAAGCCGGCCTCGCTGAGCCACGTCGAGGCCGCCGCCCTGCCGCTGGCCGCCCTGACCGCCTGGCAGGCGCTGGTGGACACCGCGGACGTGCGCCCCGGCGAGCGGGTCCTGGTGCACGCGGCCGCCGGCGGCGTCGGGCACCTGGCGGTGCAGATCGCCAAGGCGCGCGGGGCGTACGTGATCGGCACCGCCAGCGCGGGCAAGCACGAGCTGCTGCGCTCGCTGGGCGCGGACGAGGTCGTGGACTACCGCGCGGTGGCCTTCGAGGACGTCGTCTCGGACGTGGACGTGGTCCTGGACGGCCTCGGCGGCGAGATCGCCGAGCGCTCCCTCTCGGTGCTGCGCGAGGGCGGCCGGCTGATCACCCTGCCCGGCCCGGACGACGTCCCGGCCGACACCCGCGGCTTCCGCGCGGACTTTGTGCTGGTCGAGCCGGACCGGCTCGGGCTGCGCGAGATCGCGGCGCTGGCCGACAGCGGCGCACTGAAGCCGCTCGTGGACACGGTGCTGCCGCTGGAGCAGGCCGGCAAGGCCCACGAGATCGGCGAGCAGGGCCGGACCACCGGCAAGATCGTCCTGACGGTGGCCTGAGACCCGAGACCCGGCACCCCGGGCCCCGGGACCCGGATCAGACGGCGGCGGTGGCCCGGGTGGTCGTGGCGATCGTGGCGGAGCCGACCACGCGGGTGCCGTCGTAGAGCACGATCGCCTGGCCGGGGGCCACGCCGCGGACCGGCTCGGTGAAGCGGACGCGCAGCTCCCCGTCCACGACCTCGGCGAAGACCTCGGTCTCACCGCCGTGGGCGCGCAGCTGGGCGGTGTAGGTGCCCGCGGGGGCGGGCGTGGCGCCGCACCAGCGGGGGCGGATCGCGGTGAGCGCGGTGACGTCGAGGGCCTCGGCGGGGCCGACGGTGACGGTGTTGTTCACCGGGGAGATGTCGAGGACGTAGCGGGGCTTGCCGTCGGGGGCCGGGTGGCCGATGCGCAGGCCCTTGCGCTGGCCGATGGTGAAGCCGTACGCCCCGTCGTGGGTGCCGACCTTCTCGCCGGTCGCCTCGTCGACGATGTCGCCCTCGGCCTTGCCCAGGCGCTTGGCCAGGAAGCCCTGGGTGTCGCCGTCGGCGATGAAGCAGATGTCGTGGCTGTCGGGCTTCTTCGCCACGGCCAGGCCCCGGCGCTCGGCCTCGGCGCGGATCTCGTCCTTGGTGGTGACCGTGTCGCCGAGCGGGAAGAGGGCGTGGGCCAGCTGCTTCTCGTCGAGGACGCCGAGGACGTACGACTGGTCCTTGGCCATGTCGGAGGCGCGGTGCATCTCGCGCGTGCCGTCCTCCTTCTCCACGATGGTCGCGTAGTGGCCCGTGCAGACGGCGTCGAAGCCGAGGGCGAGGGCCTTGTCGAGCAGCGCCGCGAACTTGATCTTCTCGTTGCAGCGCAGGCAGGGGTTCGGGGTGCGCCCGGCCTCGTACTCGGCGACGAAGTCCTCCACGACGTCCTCGCGGAAGCGCTCGGCGAGGTCCCAGCAGTAGAAGGGGATGCCGATGACGTCGGCGGCGCGGCGGGCGTCGCGGGAGTCCTCGATGGTGCAGCACCCGCGGGCGCCGGTCCGGAAGGACTGCGGGTTCGCGGAGAGCGCCAGGTGGACGCCGGTGACGTCGTGCCCCGCCTCGACCGCACGCGCGGCGGCGACGGCGGAGTCCACGCCGCCGGACATGGCGGCCAGGACGCGGAGGGGGCGGGTGGTGCGCGGCAGGTTCTCAGTCATAGCGCCTTCCAGAGTACGGGGAACCGCGCGGGGTCACAGCGCGTTATCGGCGGTGGGGGGTGGATCACATGACCGAAAAGGGGAAGGGCGGGGGCCGGACCCGTCGGGCGGTGCTGTTCGGCGGGCTCGGGGTGCTCGTCGTGGGGGCGCTGGCGGAGCACGAGCAGATCGAGCGGGCCTGGTGGCTGCTGCCGGGGGTGAGCAAGCCGCGGCAGGAGGGCGCCGTCGACCACGCGGGGGTGAGCTGGACGGCGGCCTCGCCGGCGAACTGGCGGATGGCGGACCGGCCCGACGACTACCGGGTGGACCGGATCGTCATCCATGTCACACAGGGGGACTTCGCCTCGTCGGTGGACGCGTTCAAGAACCCCTTCCACAAGGCGTCGGCGCACTACATCGTGCGCCAGGACGGGCATGTGGAGCAGATGGTGCGCGAGCTGGACGTGGCCTTCCACGCCGGGAACCGGTCCATGAACGAGCGCAGCGTCGGCATCGAGCACGAGGGCTTCGTCGACCGGCCGCAGGACTTCACGGACGCGATGTACGCGGCGTCGGCCCGGCTGGCGGCGGACGTCTGCCGGAGGTACCGCATACCGGTGGACCGCACGCACTTCCTGGGCCACTCGGAGGTCCCGGGCGCCGACCACACCGACCCGGGACCGCATTGGGACTGGGACCGGTACCTGCGGCAGGTCCGGGAACAGCTCGCGGCCCTGGGCGGCTGAGGGGGGGCGCTAGCTGAGGCCTGCCGTGCGGGCCCGGGCCACGGCCGGGCCGATGGCCGCCGCCACCGCCGCGACGTCCTCCTTGGTGGAGGTGTGCCCCAGGGAGAACCGCAGGGTGCCGCGGGCGAGCTGCGGGTCGGTGCCCGTCGCGAGCAGGACGTGGCTGGGCTGGGCGACGCCCGCCGTGCAGGCGGAGCCGGTCGAGCACTCGATGCCCTGCGCGTCCAGGAGCAGCAGCAGGGAGTCGCCCTCGCAGCCGGGGAAACTGAAGTGGGCGTTGGCCGGGAGCCGGTCGACGGGGTCACCGCCGAGGACGGCGTCGGGGACGGCCGCCAGGACGGCGGCGATCAGCTCGTCGCGCAGCGCGCCGATCTCGGCGGCGAACCGCTCGCGCCGCTCGGCGGCCAGGACGGCCGCCACCGCGAAGGCGGCGATGGCCGGCACGTCGAGGGTCCCGGAGCGGACGTGCCGCTCCTGGCCGCCGCCGTGCAGCACGGGGACGGGGGTCTGGTCGCGCCCGAGGAGCAGGGCGCCGATGCCGTAGGGGCCGCCGATCTTGTGGCCGCTGACGGTCATCGCGGCGAGTCCGCTGTCGCCGAAGCGGACGTCGAGCTGTCCGACGGCCTGGACGGCGTCCGAGTGCAGCGGGACCCCGTGCTCCCGGGCGACGGCGGCCAGTTCGCGGACCGGCATGACGGTGCCGATCTCGTTGTTGGCCCACATGACCGTGGCCAGGGCGAGGTCGTCGGGGTTGCGCTCGACGGCTTCCCGGAAGGCCTCGGGGCGGACGCGGCCGTGGTGGTCGACGGGGAGGTACTCGACGTCGGCGCCTTCGTGCTCGGCGAGCCAGTGGACGGCGTCGAGGACGGCGTGGTGCTCGACGGGGCTGGCGAGGATCCGGGTGCGGGCCGGGTCGGCGTCGCGGCGGGCCCAGTAGAGGCCCTTGACGGCGAGGTTGTCGGCCTCGGTGCCGCCCGCGGTGAAGACCACCTCGCTGGGGCGTGCGCCGAGGGCGTCGGCGAGGGCCTCGCGGGCCTCCTCGACGGTACGGCGGGCGCGGCGGCCGGCGGCGTGCAGGGAGGAGGCGTTACCGGTGGCGGCGAACTGCGCGGTCATCGCCGCGGCGGCTTCCGGGAGCATCGGTGTGGTCGCGGCGTGGTCGAGGTAGGCCATGATTTTTTGATTCTACGAGCCCCCCGGCCCGAGGGGGCCCGCCCGGGGGCGGTTGTACGGGGCGGGGGGGCTTGGGGGTGGGGCGGGGTCGGGGGGTGGCGGGGTTTCGGCGGGGCGGTCTCAGGGAGGGGCTGGGGGCTTCCCGTCAGTCCCACTGTCCTTCCGGTTCGGGCCGGCCTGTCAAGGGCGCTCCCTTCGGTCGCGTCGCTTCGCGATGTCGCTGCGCTCCACCCTTGACAGCCCGTCCCGCCCCGGAAAGACAAGGACTGTC
>NZ_JBEZWL010000194.1:0-11796 GCF_040648015.1 Streptomyces sp. NPDC029216
GCGGTGCGCGGGGGCGCGGGCCGCCGCCGCGCTGACCGACACCGCGCCCTGGTTCGTGGGCGCGGTCTGCGTGGTCACCCTGCTGCTCGGCGCGGGCGCCCTCGCCGGGGCCTGGGGGAGCGGGCTCGTCCCGGCCGAGGCCGCCCGGGGCTCCGGCCCGCTGCTGGAAACCGCCGCCCGCGCCGCCCAGGACAGCGGATCCTGGCTGATCGGCTTCGGGATGGCCGCCTTCGTGGCCCTGGGCCGCCGGGCCTACCGCGACCCCGCCTCCCGCCGGACCATCGGCATCCTGTGGGACGTCGGCACCTTCTGGCCGCGCGCCGCCCACCCCTTCGCGCCGCCCTGCTACGCCGAGCGGGCCGTGCCCGACCTGACCTGGCGGATGACCGGCTGGACCGCCCGCACCGGCGGCCGGCTCGTCATCTCCGGGCACTCCCAGGGCAGCGTCCTCGCGGCGGCGGCCGTCTGGCAGCTGCCGCCCGGCACCCGCCGCCGCGTCGCCCTGCTCACGTACGGCTCACCGCTGGCCCGGCTCTACGGCCGCTGGTTCCCCGCGTACTTCGGCCCCGGCCCGCTCGCCTCCCTGCACCGCGACCTCGACCGCTGGCGCAACCTGTGGCGGGCCACCGACCCCATCGGCGGGCCCGTGGCGGCCGCCGTGGACCGGGGACCCCTGCCCGACCCGGTCGCCTACGGCCGCGACCCCCTCCACCCGCTGCCCGCGCCGATCCTCCGGCACGGCGACTACCAGGCCGACCCGGCCTTCACGGCCGAACGCGACGCGCTCCTCGCCCGCCTGGCCGACACGGCCCGGCCCGGCGCACGGCCCTATGGCGTACAACCCGACGGCGCACGGCCCGACGGTGTACGGGAGGCCGCGGAACTGCCCGTCCAGCGGATCAGCACGGCGCGGGCAGAGCCGGCAGGTCCGCCGGGAACAGCAGGGTGAGCTCGTCCGTGCTCGGCTCGGCCAGCTGCGCCACCCGGCCCGCGTGCCGCTCCACCATCGACTCGAAGGTCTGGCGCGCGGTCCGGCCGTTGCCGAAGGCCGGCCCCTTGGGGAGCGCCGTGAAGTACTCCAGCAGCGCCTCACCGGTGCCCTCGCCCAGCCGGTACTCGTGCTCCTCCGCCTGCTGCTCCACGATCCGCAGCAGCTCCTGCGGCCCGTAGTCGCCGAAGGTGATGGTGCGCGAGAACCGGGACGCCACCCCCGGGTTGACCGTCAGGAAGCGCTCCATCTCCTCCGTGTACCCGGCGACGATCACCACCACCGCCTCCCGGTGGTCCTCCATCAGCTTCACCAGCGTGTCGATCGCCTCGCGCCCGAAGTCCCGGCCCGAGTCCTCCGGCGCCAGCGCGTACGCCTCGTCGATGAACAGCACCCCGCCCCGCGCCCGGTCGAAGGCCTCCTGCGTACGGATGGCCGTCGACCCGATGTGCTCGCCGACCAGGTCCACCCGGGACACCTCCACCAGGTGGCCGCGCTCCAGCACCCCCAGGGAGGCGAGGATCTCCCCGTAGAGCCGGGCGACCGTGGTCTTGCCCGTGCCCGGGGAACCCGTGAAGACCAGGTGCCGGCGCACCGAGGCCGCCTTCAGACCCGCCTGCTGCCGCCTGCGCCCGACCTCGATCATGTCCGTGAGGGCCCGCACCTCGCGCTTGACGCTGTCCAGCCCCACCAGCGCGTCGAGCTGGCCCAGCACCTCGCCCGCGCCCCGGCCCGCCGTGGCTGCCGCCTCCCGCACCCGGGGCTCCGGCACCTGCGCCGACGCCGCAGCGCGCCCGGCCGCCTCGGCCGGCCGGCCCGCGAGGTCCTGCGCGGCGGTCACCGTACGGATCCCCGGCCGCGCCCCGGCGGCCACGCCGGCCGCCGCCGCCTCGGCGGTGAGCCGGGTACCCGACTCGTCGCTCGTACAGCCCTCGGCGAACGGGCCGTCCTCCGCGAACTCGTAACCGCCGCGCGCGCATCGCTCGGTGTGGCAGCCGGTGAGCGTGCTGCGGCAGCCGTCGATCACGTGGAAACCGAAGCCCGAACTGCCCGTCACCCGGCAGCCGGTGAAGGTGCCCCGGCCGCCCGCCGACACGTAGAACCCGGCCTCGGCGGGGGAGCTGACCGTGACCCGCTCCAGGGCCGGGTCGGCGCCCTTGGTGACGATCACCCCGGTCTGCACGCCGTCGATGGTGCAGTCGGCCAGCGTGCCGCCGCTGCCGTGGTCGCGGAACCACGCCCCGGTGCCCGCCTCCCGGATCCGGCAGTCCTCCAGCCGCGCGGTGGCGCCGTCGCTCACGGAGACGGCGGTGTTGCGCACCTGCGTCAGATCGCTGTCGATCACCTCGGCGCGCGAACCCCGGTCCAGTACGAACAGGGCGTCGGGGACGTCGTGCACCCGGCAGGAGTCCAGGGAGGCACTGGCCCCGTCGCTGATCCACACCGCCGGGTAGTCGCCCGTACTGTCGTGGATCTCGCAGGACTCGGCCTCGACCCGGGTCCCCGGGTCCCACACCGACAGGCCGTTGCGCCCGAACCGGCGGACCGTGGTGCGGCTGAGGGTGAGCACGGAACGGGAACGCAGGTCGACGGCGTTCTCCGGGATGTCGTGGATGTCGCAGCCGGCGAGCGCCAGCACCGCGTCGGTGTCGAGGGTGACCCCGTCGCCGGAGGTGCGGTGCACCGAGCAGTCCGTGAGCCGGGCGGCGGCCCGCCCCGCGACCTGCACCCCGCTGCCCTTGATCTCGTACACCTCGCAGCCCAGCGCCTCCAGGCCCGAGCCCTCGCCGGTGACGGCGATGCCCGCGCCGATGGCGTGGTGGATGCGGCAGCGCTCCAGCCGGGGGTGCCCGCCGCGCACCGAGAACCCGGCCTGCCCGGCGGCGACCACCTCGCACTCCTCGAACACCCCGCCGCCGCCGTCCAGTACGGCGATCCCCACCCCGGCCGGGTTCTCCACGGTGCAGCGGCGCACCAGGGGCCGGGCCCCGCCGCGCACCTCGATGCCGGACGCCGACCGGGTGTGCACCCGCAGGTCGCTGAACTCGGGGGAGCCCTCCTCGACGAGCAGCGCGGGCGCCGCCCGGTCCGCCCCCTCCAGGTGGAGGTCCTGGACCACGGCCGAGGCGCGCACGGTCAGCGCGACCCCGTCGAGCGGGGCGATCCGCACCGAGCCGGCCACCGCGCCCTCGGGCCCGCGCAGGGTGACCGCATGACGCAGGACCAGGTTCTCCCGGTAGGTGCCGGGGGCGATGGACAGCACGTCCCCGTCGCCCGCGACCGCGAGGGCGGCCGTCAGCGTCGGATACTCACCGGAGCGCCGCCGCCACCGCGTGGCTCCGCCGTGCGTCACCTGGACCGTGCCCTGAGCCATCGTGCTGCCGTGCCCCCACCCTCGTACTCGTGCTGCCGGACCGGCCGGAGCGGCTGAAGCGGCCGCGGCCCGCCGAACCGCCGAAGCGGCCGGACGGGGCTGCGGCTCCACGGTAGCGCGCGCGGGGCCGGGGAGTTGCCAGGTCAGCTGCCCGCGCCCGCCCGGCCCCAGTCGGGCCCGGCCGCCGCCCATGCCCGGTCCAGACGCATGTACCGCCGATGCATGAGCCTTCGTACGACGAGCCGGCGGAGCGTCTCCGCGAGCGCGGCGGCCGTGAGCGCGGCGGCGAGCCCTGCCATGGCCGCGTGGAAGGAGGCGGCGCCCGGGTCGAGCGGCTGCCCCACGAGACGGCCCCGGATGTCGGTCCATATCCGGAACCGGTCGCCCGGACGCGGTGGTTCCTCCGCCGCCGGGACCGCGCCCTCGTGGCTGGTGCCGTCCGGAGCGGTCCAGGAGGCCACGATCGTGGTCCTCGTGGGCACCGTCCGCTGCGCCGAGGGATCGACGGCCGCCCCGGCCGGTGCGGCCGACGCGGGCCGCACCACCACGGCCGGGACGAGGTACCGCTCCTGCCGCTGATCGCGCGCGGCACGCTGCAGGATCCCGTCCACCTGGAGACCGGCGGCCCAGCCGACCGCCGGTGCCACCAGCAGGACGCACACCAGGGCCACGCAGGCCACCCACGCCTCGAAGAGGTCGGTCGGCCTGCGCAGCGGATTGCGCCGCCATCGCCACACACCCATTGCCGTCCGCACGGTCCGGCTCCCCCTGCCCATGCCAGTCTGTGTCTGTCCGCGCGCCCAAGCCTTCCGCACGTCCGGAGGACGCGCACTTCGGGACGCGCGGGACGGCCGTCACCCGATCCGGTGCTCCTGCGCCGGCGGGTTCCCGTCCGTCCCGCATGCTCCAACGGCCCCGCGCCGTCGGTTGGTTCCAGCAGACCCCGGGAGCCCCTCGAAGGTGTCATTCCACCTGCCTGCCCGCCCGGCCCCCCGCTCGCCCGCCGTGGTCGGCGGCGGGCCGTGGGCCGGGATCCGGGACCGGTTCCGATGTCCGGGGCCCGATGTCCGCGTGCGGGGGTCACTCCAGGACGCGTACCTCGTCGCCCACGCGCACCGTGCCCGGGACGACCGGCACCAGCTGGCGCCCGAAGGCGAGCGACTTGCCGATCCGCCGGTGCCGGGCCAGGGTCTTCAGGGGCTCCCGGCCGCGTTCGGCCGTCGCCTGGTCGGTGGTGGTGACGATGCACCGTCCGCACTCGCGCACGCCCCGGAAGACGGCGTCACCGATGGCGATGCGCCGCCAGCCGTCCTCGGCCCAGGCTTCGAGGGCTCCGCCGACCACCAGATTGGGCCGGAAGCGGTTCATCGGCAGCGGGCCCTCCTCGGGGTGGTCCCCCGCGGCGATCAGGGCGTTGAGGGCCTCCAGCGAGGCGTTCGTGGCCAGCAGCACCGGATAGGCGTCGGCGAGGCTGACCGTCTCTCCGGGCAGGGCGTAATCGGGGTCGACGGGCCGGCGGACGGCCGGGTCGTCGAGGTGCACCAGCCGCGCGGGCTGGCCGAGGAAGGTGCTGAACCACTCGGCGGCGGCCGTCGCGGCGACCACGGTGTCGACCTTCTTGCCGAACAGGACGACGGGCTCCAGCGGGCCCGGTTCCGGCACGTCCACGACCAGGTCCGGCATGCCGGGCGCCGACAGCGCGATCCGTCCGCCGGTCAGCGGACGGGCCGAGGCCAAGGCCAGCCGCGCCTGCTGGCGTTGGGTGATGACCGCGCCGGTCGTGTCCACCACGGCCCAGCGGCGGTCGCCGGCCGGGCCCCAGGGTTCCACGGCCATCTCGTCGGGAGCGGTCCCCGCTACCGATTTGACGGGATGGACGTGGAGCGACTGGACGTACAAGTTCGACATGGGGGCATTTTGCCAGCCGCCCGTGCCGGCGCCCCAACGCGTTTCGCGCAGGGCGCAGCATTCCGGCCGTGGTGTTCCGGCCGGGGTGCTCCTCCCGTCAGTACCCGCGGCCCTGGTACTGGCGGCCGTACGGGTCCTCGTACGTGGGGACCGCGGCGGCGGCCGGCATGCCCGCGGGCATGCCGACCGGCATGGCGGCCGGTACGGGCGCCGTCATCGGGCGCGGGGCCGCCGGGCGCATGGCCTCGTACCCGGTGCCCGCCGCGAGGGGGCGCGGCTGCTGCTGCAGCTGCGGCTGGGGCTGCGGGACGAACCCGGGCCGGGGCGCGAGCTGCTGCTGCGGGATGTACGGGGCGGGCGCGTTCTGAAGCGGAACCGGCATCGGGGCCGGCGCGGCCGGCTGCTGCTGGTACCCGTAGCCGTACGCCGGGGTCGGCATCGGCTGCGGTGAGGCGGGCGGGAGGGCGGGCATGGAGGAGGCGAGGGCCGGGAGGTATCCACCGCTCGAGTAACCGGCACTGGGGGTTTCGTAGGCGGCCGGAACGCGGATCGGGGCGATCTGCGGGGTCCCGCGTTCTGCGACCAGGGAGTCGTAGATGGGGGTGTCCGGGAAAGAGGGCGCGGAGTAGTAACCGCCGCCATAAGTGGAGCGGGGGGAGGTCATGGGAGACAAGTTAAGCCCACGACTTCACCGGGTCTATAGCCAGGTGCCGTCAACACCGCTCTGACCTGCATATTCCCAGGTCAGAGCCACAGCTTTCACTTGGCGTTCACCTGCACGATTCATCACTTGCGCCCCACCTTGCTCCTACTCGTACTCGGCGGTTGGCCCGTGCACCTATCCGGAGCTGACGCTCTGTCACAACGCGGTGACCTCGGATGACGTCGGGGTGACGCCCCCTCAGGCCGGAATTCCGCCGCCCGGGTGGTTTCAGGCGTCGCTGGGGCGGGCATAAGTTCGGCCCTTCCAGGCGGCCCCGCGCCCCCGGTAGTGCTGCACGGCCGAGTCGACGGTCATGAGCAGGTACAGCAGCGCCGTGAACGGCAGCAGCGGAGCGAGCGCCGCAGGCTGGCGGTAGTAGCGCAGCATCGGCAGGTAGGTGCCGGCCATCAGCAGCCAGGCGAGGCCCCCGGCCGCGGCGACGGCGGAGCTGCCGGACGCGAGCCCGGCGAAGAACGCCGCCGGGGGGACCAGGTAGACCAGGACCAGCCCGGCCACCGTCCCGGCCAGCAGCAGGGGCTGGTGGCGGAGTTGGGCGTACGCGCTGCGGGACACCATCCGCCACAGGTCCGCCAGCGCCGGGTACGGGCGCACGCTGTCCACCCGCTCCGCCAGCCCGAGCCAGATCCGGCCGCCGGAGCGCCGGACCGCGCGGGCGAGGGCGACGTCGTCGATGACGGCCTGGCGGATCGAATCCGGGATCCCGGCGCGGACGGCCGCCTCCGTGCGCAGCAGCACGCAGCCTCCGGCGGCCGCGGCGGTACGGGCGGCGGGGCGGTTGATCCGGCGGAAGGGGTACAGCTGGGCAAAGAAGTACACGAAGGCGGGCACGACGAGCCGCTCCCAGACGCTGACGACGCGCAGCCGGGCCATCTGGGAGACGAGGTCGAGGCGGGCGCTGGTCGCGGCGGCGACCAGCTCGCGCAGGCTGTCGGGCTCGTGCGCGATGTCCGCGTCGGTGAGGAGGAGGTACTCGGGGGCGTCCACCGCGTCCCGGGTGGCGTGGGTGATCCCGTGGCGCAGGGCCCAGAGCTTGCCGGTCCAGCCGGGCGGGGGGTCGGGCGGGGAGATCACGGTGAGGGGGAGGCCGGGCTGTTCGGCGGCCAGGCGGCGGGCGAGGGCGGCGGTGCCGTCGGTACTGCCGTCGTCGACCAGGACGATGCCGGCCTCGCCGGGATAGTCCTGGGCGAGCAGGGACGGGAGGCTGCGGGGCAGCACCTCGGCCTCGTCCCTGGCCGGGACCACGACGGCGACGGAGGGCCAGCGGGCGGGGGCGGTGCGCGGGGGGAGGCGGGTGTCGGTGCGCCAGAACATGCCCTGGGCGAGGGTGAGCCAGAGCCAGGCGGCGAGGGAGGCGTAGGCGGCGATGAGGAGGCCCATGGCGGCAGTGTGGCCGAAACCCGAGGGCCGTGTCCCGCGTCCGGGCCGATCCCTCCCGGCGCCCGCCCCGGCCCCCGCCGTGGGGGTCGGCTCGGGGCGGTCGGGCGGGTTTCGGTGGCGGGGGTGGGTCTTGCGGGGCGTTTCCCCCACCCCGCCCCTTCCCGAAACCGGGGCTCTGCCCCGCTCCCACCCTGGCGGGCCCCCGGCCGCGCCCCGCCTCAGCTCCGGCCCGGCCGTGCCCAGCAGGCGGGGTCCGGCATCGGCTGCTCCCGGCTCCCAGGCCCGGCCCCCGGCACCGGGCCGCGCCGGCCCCCGGCACCGGGCTGGCCCACGGCCGCCCCGGGCCCCGGTCCCGGGTCCGGACCGGCCGAGCTGGCAGGCGGGGTCCGGCATCGGCTGTCCCCGGCCCCCCGGGCCGCGCCGGCCCTCGGTCCCGGTCCCGGCCGCGGCCCCGGACCGGCCCCACGGCCGCGCCCGCCCCCCGGGCGGTCGGGGTCGGCAGGTGGGGGGTCGCATCGGGTGGGCCCGGCTCTGCCGCCTGGCCGTGGTTTAGGGCGGTTCGGTGGGTTTGTGGGGGAGGGGTTCGGGTGTGGGGTGGGGGTGTCGACTAAGGTGACCCGGTGAAGATCGCGCTCATGGACTCGGGAATCGGCCTCCTCGCTGCGGCCGCCGCGACGCGTCGGCTGCGGCCCGACGCCGATCTGCTGCTGTCCTCCGACCCCGACGGGATGCCCTGGGGGCCCCGTACCCCCGCCGACCTCACCGAGCGGGCCCGTGCCGTGGCCCGGGCCGCCGCCGCGCTGCGGCCCGACGCGCTGATCGTGGCCTGCAACACCGCCTCCGTGCACTCCCTGGCCACCCTGCGGGCCGAACTGGAGCCCGGTATCCCCGTCATCGGTACCGTCCCGGCGATCAAGCCCGCCGCCGCGGCCGGCGGGCGGGTGGCCATCTGGGCCACCCCCGCCACCACCGGCAGCCCGTACCAGCGCGGGCTGATCCGCGACTTCGCCGCCGGAGTCCCGGTCACCGAGGTGCCCTGCCCGGGTCTCGCCGACGCCGTCGAGCACGGGGACGAGGAAGCCATCGCCCGCACGGTCGCCGCGGCCGCCGAGCTGACCCCGGCCGACGTGACGGACGTCGTCCTCGGCTGCACGCACTACGAGCTCGTCGAGGAGTCCATCCGGGCCGCCCTCGCCGCGCGCACCGGCGGGGCGGAGCTGCGCTACCACGGCTCCGCCGAGGCCGTCGCCGTACAGGCCCTGCGCCGGATCGGCGCCGAGCCGGCGCCCGGCCTGGCGCGCACCGGCGGGCTGACCGTCCTGCACAGCGGGCGGCCGTCCGAGCTGTCCGCCGCCGCGCTCGGCTACGCCGAGGGCCGGCTGCTCGCCGGGCGCGAACAGGGCGCCCCCGTAGGCCGATAGGCCGTTCCGCGCCGGCGGGAGCGCTCGCATACTGGGCGTGTGACTGCCTACGTCAAGCACCTTCCCGCCGGTGTGACACCGGCAAGTGATGTACGGACGTGGGGTGTCGAGGCGTCGCGGCGCTGGCTGGAAGCGCGCGTACCGGCCGTCTTCGCCCCGGTGGAGGGGAGTTGGGTCCTCGGCGTCCTGGTGACCGTCGCGCTCGCCGACGTCCTGCGGGGCGGGGGAGCGGAGCGGTCGACGGGCACCGCCTGGCTGGACTACGCCGGCCTGGTCCTGCTGGTGGCGCTGCCGCTCTGGTACCGGTTCCTGCCGGGGGCGACCGTGGTCTCCGCCCTGCTGCTCGCGCTGGGGCCGGCCGTCGGACGGGGCGGCGTCCCGGTGTGTCTCGCGGCGGCGTGGGCGCTGACCGGGGCCCTGCTGCGGCTGCGGGCCCGCCGCCGGCAGGCGCGGGCGGTCCTCGACGCCGCCGGCACCGCCCGCTTCCCGCTGCCGGAGCGGCTGCCGCGCGGGCACGACCGGCGCGGCTACGCGGCCCTGCTGCCCGGAGCCTTCCTGAGCCTGGCCGGCGCCGGGATCCTCCTCGACGGCCTGCTCGACGACCTCGGCGCGCACGGTGCGGCCGTACCGTACGACGCGGTCGGCCAGCAGGGCGTCGCGCTGCCCCTCCTCGTGTTCGGCAGCACGCTGCTGGGGCGGGGCTGGACGGCGGACCGGGCCTCGCGGCGGCTGTACGACGCCCCGCAGCCCGTGCTCGTCGTCGGCGTACGGGCCTCCCGCTCCGGGCACTTCTGGCTGCTGCCGGACGCGGACGACACGGCGGCACGGCCCCTGATCTCCCTCCGCCCGAGGAGGGAGGACCGGCTCGCAGGGGCACGGCTGCTGGCCAGGGGGACGGACGCGCTGCCCGGGCGCGGAACGCACGACATCGACGCGTACGCCGAACCCTTCGAGGCGGTGCTGTACGGGGTGCCGGTGGAGGGGGCCGAGATCGTGCTCGAATGCGCCGTCCAGGGGCACGCCTCCGTCACCGCCCACGTCATCGCGGCCCCTCTGCTGCCCCGCCGCCGGCACGGGCTGGGGCCGTGGACCCCGGCCGGGGTCTCCCACAGTGCGACGGAGGAGGCCCGGCGGGCGCGTGAGCGGGAGCGGTGGCAGGCACGCGAGCCGCTGCGCCGACCCCGGCCCGGCCGCACCACGGCGGCCGGCACGGCGGGCGGCACCGGCACGGCGTCCACCGCCGGCGGCTGCGGAGGCGGTGGAGGCGGCTGCGGGGGCGACGGCTGCGGAGGCGGCTGCGGGGGCTGCGGCTGCGGCTGAGCCCCCGAGGACCGCCCGCCCCCGCCCCACCGACCTCCGCGAGGCACCGGGAGCCGGGCCTTCGCCGGTAGCCGGTAGCCGGGGGCCGGAAGCCCGAAGCCGAGGCACCGGGGCCGGCCCGGGGGTGAGCCCGTCAGACGGGCGTCGGTGGCCTGCGGGTGGCCGTGCGAGCCGAGCCGTGTCCTTGGGGCCGTGCCGGGTCGGCCCGGGGCGTCCGGCGTCGTGCCCCGCTCCGTGGAGGAGGGAGCCGACGCGGTGGGGGCACTACCGGGCGGCCGGGGGTTGGCCGGGGTGTGGCCCCGTCAGGCGGGCCTCGGTGGCCTGTGGGTGGCCGTGTGAGCCCCGTGTTCTTCGGGCTGTGCCGGGTCGGCCCGGGGCGTCCGACGTCGGGGACCGCTCGGGGGAGGAGGGGGCCGACGCGTGGGGGTGCCGGCCGGCGGCAGTCGGGGGAGCGGGATGTGGGAGGGACGGACTGGCGGAGCCCGCCGGTGGAGCGGGGGCTCTCAGGTGGTGCCCGCCAGGTGGTGGGCCAGGGTGCGGAGGGTCTCGGCGTTCAGGACGCGGGGGGCGAAGCCGGGGAGTGGTACGTGCAGCGGGGTCGCCCATTCCTCCGGGATCGCCGCCCCGCCGTACACCGCTCCGGCCAGGGCCCCCGTTACGGCGGCGACCGTGTCGGTGTCACCGCCCAGGTCCACGGCGGCCCGTACGGCCTGCGCGAACCCGGACGTGGTGCGCAGCGCCCACACGGCCGAGCCGAGGCAGGGCCACACCGCCCCGTTGAACTCCGTGGCCAGGTCCGGGTGCCAGTCGGGGGCGAGCACGCGCGCGTACCGGTCGCGGTGGTCCGGGTGCACCGCGTCCAGTGCCGACGGAAGGGCGGCGAGGGGGTCGGCGCCGTCCAGGGCCACCCGTACGAGCTCGTGCAGGACGGCGGTGCCCTCCCAGGCGGCCCGGTCGCCGTGGGTGAGGGCCGCGATCCGGCGGGCGGCGTCCATGGTGGCCTCCCGCCCGGCGGGCGCGAAGTACACCGCCGAGGTGGCGGCGCGCATCAGGGAACCGTTGCCCGCCGCCCGCGCGTTGACCCGGAAGTGCAGGGCCGCGGCCTGGTCCCAGGGCAGGCCGTTGGTCAGTACGTCCTCGGTCTGGAGACCGATGTCCTTGGGCTCCCCCGCCGCCCAGCGCCGGAACCGGGCGAAGAGGTCCGCGAGGTCCAGGCCGCCGCGCTCCAGCAGGGACTCGCCGACCAGGACGGCCATCTGCGTGTCGTCCGTCGCCTCACCGGGGTCCCAGCCGCCGCCCCCGCGCATCTCCTCCCCGCGCGCACTCAGCTGACCCGCGGGCCCGAACTCGTACGGCGCGCCCAGCGCGTCGCCGGCCGCCGAGCCCAGTACGACCCCCACCGCCCGGTCCAGCCGCGTGGTCACGGTCCCTCCTCGGGGCATACGGAGTCCAGCAGGGCCCCCGCGAAGCCGTCGAGGCCGTCCAGGCCGGCCGCCGCCAGGGTCCGGGGCGAACCGGACAGCAGGTGGGGGACCGCCCCGTGCGGTGCGAGGGCGCGGGCTCGGCGGGAGCCGGCGCCGGTCAGGAGTTCCTCGCACGCGGTGAAGTCGGCGGCGCCGTCGGGGGCGGCAGCCCGGCCAGCCACGGCCGCCGGGCGGCGTCGGCCTGGAGTTCCAGGCAGGCC
>NZ_JBEZWL010000195.1:0-11331 GCF_040648015.1 Streptomyces sp. NPDC029216
GGGCGGGCGCGGGCCCCGCCCCCCCCGCGGGGCGCGCCCACCTCGGGTGGGGCCCGACCGCATGCGGTCGGGCCCCTCGGTGGTTCTGCCGGGGGAAGGCCTGGATCAGGCGGCCTTGGTCTCCCAGAAGATGCGGTCGATCTCGGCGATGAGCTCCAGGGCCTTGGCGCCGGTCGCCGGGTCGTTGGACGCCTTGGCGGCCGAGAGGGCCTTCAGGGTGTCGTTGACCAGGGTGTGCAGCTGCGGGTACTTCTCGAAGTGCGGGGGCTTGAAGTAGTCGCTCCACAGCACCGACACGTGGTGCTTCGCGAGCTCGGCGCGCTGCTCCTTGATGGTGATGGCGCGCGCGCGGAAGTCCGCGTCCTCGTTGGCCTGGTACTTCTCCTGGACGGCCTTGACGGACTCGGCCTCGATACGGGCCTGGGCCGGGTCGTACACGCCGCAGGGCAGGTCGCAGTGGGCGGAGACCTTCACCTTGGGGGCGAAGAAGCGGGAAAGCATGGAGTGGGTCCTCCTCGTGATCGTCTTCTCAAGGGTGGAGATTACTCGCTGAGAAGACGGAAATCGCGGGCGCCCCTATGGGCTTAGGACAAAAGTCCAGCCTGCGCCGAGGACTGGTGAGCGAACCTACGGGGCCGTGGGGCAGCATGCGGGCAGGGACGAGGAGGCCGGACATGGCGGAGAGCGGGCGGGCGCGGGTGCGGATCGGGATCACGGAGGTGTCGGGGCCGTCGATGGTGCCGACGCTGCTGCACGGGGACCGGATGGTGGTCCGCTACGGGGCGCTGGTCCGGCCGGGTGACGTGGTGGTGTTCCGGCATCCGCTCCAGCAGGACCTGCTGGTGGTCAAGCGGGCGGCGGAGCGGCGGCCGGGCGGCTGGTGGATGCTCGGCGACAACCCGTTCAACGAGACCGGGGACAGCACCGACTACGGCGCGGTCCCCGACGAGCTGGTGCTGGCGACGGCGGTGCTGCGGCTGCGGCCCCGCCGGGCGCATCAGAGTTCGCTGAGGGCGCGGCTGTCCTGGGCCGTTTCGGCGGTGCGGCTGCTGCGCGCGGACTCCTCGGCCTCCAGGCGCTTGCGGGCGCGGTAGGCGGCGACGTTGGCGCGGGTGGCGCAGCGGTCGGAGCAGTAGCGCCGGGAGCGGTTGGTGGAGGTGTCGAGGTAGGCGTTGCGGCAGGGCGGGGCCTGGCAGAGGCCGAGCCGGTCGGGGCCGTGCTCGGTGAGGTGGAAGGCCAGCCCGAAGGAGGCGATCGCGGCGTAGCCGGCGGAGGCGTTGGAGGGGTGGTCGGCGAGGTGGATGTGCCAGTCGGGGCGGCCGTCGGGGCCGACGAGCTCGTGGCCGGAGACCTGGGGGCTGACGGGGAACTCCATGAGCAGGGAGTTGAGCAGGTCCACCGCGAGGACGTGGTCGCCGCCGTCGGCCGCTTCGAAGACGGCGCGCAGCCGGCCGCGGACGTTGCGGAAGCGGGTGACGTCGGTGTCGGTGACCCGGCGGGCCATCTGCACGCTGGGGCCGAAGAGGGCACGGACGTCGTCCGCCGAGGTCAGGGCGTCCTTGTTGCGGGCCGGCTCCTCGGTGTTGACCAGGCGCACGGCATAGTCCGAGTAATGGGCCAGTTCCACTTGTAGTCCTTACGGCTGCGGGTTGGGGTCGGTCGCGGCCGCCGGTAACGGCTGCTCTCGCTTCGAGGGTATTACGTCGGGAGGGGTTCGGGGTGAGCTCGCGTGCGGTACGGGAAGTATCACGGACCACCCTCCCCGACGGTTCCCGGTGGCGACCGGCGCAGGCCGGATCTCGACGGCCCGTCCTACGACAGACCCTAGGACCGAAGGAGGATCTTCCGGCGGCAGCGCGGAGGGGCGGTACGGGATCCGTACCGCCCCTCCGTCAGCTCACCGTCCAGCGGCTACAGGACCTTGGACAGGAACGCCTTCGTCCGGTCGTGCTGCGGGTTGCCGAGCACGTCGCGCGGGTTGCCGGACTCGACCACGACGCCGCCGTCCATGAAGACGAGGTTGTCGCCGACCTCGCGGGCGAAGCCCATCTCGTGGGTCACCACGATCATGGTCATGCCCGACTCGGCCAGGTCGCGCATGACGTCGAGGACGTCACCGACCAGCTCGGGGTCGAGGGCCGAAGTGGGCTCGTCGAAGAGCATCAGCTTCGGCTCCATGGCCAGCGCGCGGGCGATGGCGACGCGCTGCTGCTGGCCGCCGGAGAGCTGGGACGGGTAGTTCCCGCCCTTGTCCCCGAGGCCGACGCGGTCGAGGAGCTTGACGGCGCGCTCGCGGGCCACCGCCTTGCTCTCGCCCTTGACCATGACGGGCGCTTCCATGACGTTCTCTATGGCCGTCATGTGCGGGAAGAGGTTGAAGCGCTGGAAGACCATGCCGATGTCCCGGCGCTGGGCCGCGACCTCGCTGTCCCTCAGCTCGTAGAGCTTGTCGCCCTTCTGCTTGTAGCCCACCAGGTGGCCGTCGACCGAGAGCCGGCCGGCGTTGATGCGCTCCAGGTGGTTGATGCACCGCAGGAAGGTGGACTTGCCGGAGCCGGACGGGCCGACCAGGCAGAAGACCTCGCGGGGGGCGACCTCAAGGTCGATGCCGCGCAGGATGTGGGCGGCGCCGTACGACTTGTGGACGCCTTCGGCCTTGACCATCGGCTGGGCGGTCACTTCGCCACCTCCGTACGGCGGAACATGTTCAGGTTGGCCTTGAGCCGCTCGAACGGGGTGGGCGGGAGGCTGCGCAGCGAGCCGCGGGCGTAGCGGCGCTCCAGGTAGTACTGGCCGACGCTGAAGACGCTCGTCAGGGCCAGGTACCAGATGGAGGCGACGAAGTACATCTCGATGACCGCGCCGGCGGTGCTGCCGATGTTGGAGCTGGCCCGCAGGAGTTCGGTGTACTGGACCGCCGAGACCAGGGAGGAGGTCTTCAGCATGTTGATGAACTCGTTGCCGGTCGGCGGGATGATCACGCGCATGGCCTGCGGGAGCACGACGCGGCGCATGGTCTGCGTCTGGGTCATGCCGAGCGCGTGCGAGGCCTCGGTCTGGCCCTCGTCGACGGACTGGATGCCCGCGCGGACGATCTCCGCCATGTAGGCGCCCTCGTTCAGGCCGAGGCCCAGGAGGGCGACCATGAACGGCGTCATGACGTCGACGGTCTCGTTCTTGTAGATCGGACCCAGGTTGATGTACTGGAAGATCAGCGGGAGGCTGAACCAGACCAGCAGCTGCACGTAGACCGGGGTGCCGCGGAAGAACCAGATGTACAGCCAGGCCACGAAGCTGGTGACCGGGTTCTTCGAGAGGCGCATCACCGCGAACAGGATGCCGAGCGCGAGGCCCAGCGCCATCGAGGTGATGCTGATGATGACGGTGTTGCCGAGGCCGGTGATGACCGAGGAGTCGAACAGCTTGTCGCCGACCGTCCCCCAGATGATCTTGCCCTGGGAGAAGGCGTAGACGAGCCACGCCAGCAGTACGGCGACGACCACGGCGCTGATCCAGCGGCCGTAGTGCCGTACGGGGATTGCCTTGATGGCCTCGTAGGGGGTGGTGCCCGAGGCGCCGGGCCCGGCCGGCGGAGTGTCGGCCGGACCCTTGTCGATCTTGTCAGTCACAATGACTGCCCTTCAGTGGAGCGCTTCGGTCTTACTTGCCGGCGTTGATCGTGGCGGACTGCACGGCGCCGTCCTTCACGTTCCACTTCTCCAGGACCTTGGCGTAGGAGCCGTCCTTGATGATGGCGTCGACGGCTTCCTTGAGGGCGTCGCGGAGCTGGGTGTTCTCCTTGGAGACCGCGATGCCGAAGAGGCCGACGTCGGACTGCTGGCCGCCGACCTCGAAGTCGTTGCCGCCGCCCGAGGTCTTCGCGATGTACGAGGTGACCGGGAAGTCGTTCAGGTCGGCGACGGCGCCGCCGGCCTTGACGCGGGTCTGGGCCTCGGCGTCGGTGTCGAAGGCCTCGATGGTGAGCTTCTTGTCCCCGCACTTCTCGGCCTGGGCCTTGAAGGTGTCCTCGTAGATGGTGCCGCGCTGGACGGCGACCGTCTTGCCGCAGAGGTCGTCGAGGGACTTGATGTTGTCCGGGTTGCCCTTCTTGACCAGGAGCGAGACGCCGGAGGACATGTAGTCGACGAAGTCGACGCCCTTGCCGATCTTCGCGCCCTTGTCGTCGAGGCCTTCCTGGCGCTTCTTGTTGTCCGTCATCGAGGAGATCGCGACGTCCTGGCGGCCGGTCTCCAGGGAGGTGATCAGGCCGTCGAAGGTGCCGGAGGTGAACTGGAGCTTCACGCCGAGCTGCTTGCCGAGCGCCTCGGCGATGTCCGGGTCGACACCGACGATCTTGCCGTTGTCGACGTACTCCATCGGGGCGTAGGCGGTGTCCGAGCCGACCTTGATGACACCCGCGTCCTGGATCTTCTTCGGGAGCTTGGAGTAGAGCGGGGCGCTCGTGTCCGCCGTGCCCGTGCCGGAGGAGGACTTGTCGGTCTGGTCGCCACAGCCGGTGAGGATCAGGGCGCCGGCGACCGCGATCGCGCCGACCGCGGCGATCCGGGACCGGGCGGCGGTCGTACGACGGGTGATGCTTGCGGTCATGAGCTGGTTCCTCCGACGGGGGTGGAAAAGCATCCGAGAACAGATCGAGGCACGCACCATCGAGTGCCGCGACCTTGTGTGATTACGGCATCTTGCCATTCGGACTGGCGCATTCAGGGTGCCCGTGAGGTCAAAATCAGATAACGGGCGCCACCGACTACCCAACAGGACTGCGGGCAAGGTCCATCGGAGCCGCACAAACCGTCGTGACCTGGCACTTTCGCCTCACTATTTGCGGTGCGTCTCGACTGCTGGACAGAGACCTTTGGACTTTTAGCCAAAACCGGGACAAGCAACCTACGATCAGCCCGGAATCGACTCGTCTGGGCGTGTGCTCTTCGGGTAGAACAGATCCTTACACCCCTCATCCGGGGCTCAGGGCGCGCGTGCGGCGCGCCCGCGCGTACGAACCTCCCCTTCGCGGAGACGGGCCAACCGTCGATGCGGAGTACGAACGCGGTGCCCGCCCACCCCTTAACCAGGAGTGGCCACCCTCAATGAACACAAGGACTTAAGGGGTCACAAGAAGTGGCAGCCGAGATCGTCAACCCTCGCAGTGACAGTGCGACGGACAACAACCCCGATGCGGTCTTCGCGCTGCACCGGGGCGGCAAGATGGCCATCCAGGCCACCGTGCCCGTCAAGGACAAGGATGACCTGTCCCTGGCCTACACGCCCGGCGTGGCGAAGGTGTGCACCGCCATCGCCGAGCAGCCCGAGCTCGTGAACGAGTACACCTGGAAGTCCAACGTGGTCGCCGTCGTCACCGACGGTACGGCCGTGCTCGGACTCGGTGACATCGGTCCCGAGGCCTCCCTCCCCGTGATGGAGGGCAAGGCGATCCTGTTCAAGCAGTTCGGCGGCGTGGACGCGGTGCCGATCGCGCTCGCGACCAAGGACACGGACGAGATCGTCGAGACGGTCATCCGTCTGGCGCCGTCCTTCGGCGGGGTCAACCTGGAGGACATCTCCGCCCCCCGCTGCTTCGAGATCGAGCGGCGCCTCCAGGAGGCCCTCGACATCCCGATCTTCCACGACGACCAGCACGGCACGGCCATCGTGACGCTGGCCGCCCTGCGCAACGCGGCCAAGCTCACCGGCCGCACCCTCGGGGACCTGCGCGCCGTGATCTCGGGTGCCGGCGCGGCGGGCATCGCCATCGCCAAGATCCTCGTGGACGCGGGCATCGGCGACGTCTGCGTCACCGACCGCAAGGGCGTCGTCTCGGCGGACCGCACCGACCTGACGGACGTCAAGGCGGAGATCGCGGGCCTGACCAACAAGACGGGCCGCAGCGGCACGCTGGAGGAGGCCCTCGCGGGCGCGGACGTCTTCATCGGCGTCTCCGGCGGCACCGTCGGCGAGGAGGCCGTGGCCTCCATGGCGCGGAACTCCTTCGTCTTCGCCATGGCCAACCCGAACCCGGAGGTCCACCCCGAGGTCGCGCACAAGTACGCGGCGGTCGTGGCCACGGGCCGTTCGGACTTCCCCAACCAGATCAACAACGTGCTGGCCTTCCCGGGCATCTTCGCGGGTGCCCTGAAGGTCCGCGCGACCCGGATCACCGAAGGCATGAAGATCGCCGCCGCCGACGCCATCGCCGGTGTCGTGGGTGACGAGCTCGCCGCCGACTACGTGATCCCCTCGCCCTTCGACGAGCGCGTCGCCGAGGCCGTCACGGCCGCGGTCGCCGCGGCGGCGAAGGCCGACGGGGTGGCCCGCCTCGCCTGAGCGGCGGACGGGCCCCCGCGGGGGCCGAACGGGTGAGGCCCGGCCGGAGTGATCCGGCCGGGCCTCTTCGTGTACGGAGGGCCGCCGCGCAGGGGAACGCACCCTCCCCGCCCCCGAACGGGGAGGGGACGTCCCGGGTCCTTCGCCGCGGCCGGCCGTAGGCCTCCTCACCGGCTCGACCAGGCACGACCAGGTACGACCGGGCGCGCGGAAAGAGCGCGCGAAGGGCGCCCCGGGAACGCAGAAGGAGAATGCGGGGCACGTGACACGCTCATGACGAGCCACCGCATGGCCTGAATATTACCCCCATCCAGACCCCGACGATCTATTCCGTTTAGCCCTATCACCGGGCACAAACCGCCTGGCACTCACGGTAGTTGAGGGGCCTCGCTCCGCTTCCAGTCCGACCCATGGACACGCCCTCACCCCTGGTCATGGGCCCTACCGACCGGTAGCCTCTGGCGCCATGTTCGCTGCCTACGCCGCCCGAATCGACCGTGACCAGCCGCTGAGCGGCCTCGAACTGGGCGAACGCCCGGCTCCCGAGGCCCGGCCCGGCTGGGTGACCGTCAACGTCAAAGCCGCCTCGCTCAACCACCACGACCTGTGGTCCCTGCGCGGGGTGGGTCTCGACGCGGACAAACTGCCCATGATCCTCGGCTGCGACGCGGCCGGCGTCGACCAGGACGGCAACGAGGTCGTCCTGCACTCCGTGATCGGCCAGAGCGGCCACGGCGTCGGCCCGGACGAGCCGCGCTCGATCCTGACCGAGCGCTACCAGGGCACCTTCGCCGAGCAGGTCAGCGTCCCCGCCTGGAACGTCCTGCGCAAGCCCGCCGAACTCTCCTTCGCGGAGGCCGCCTGCATGCCGACGGCCTGGCTGACGGCGTACCGGATGCTCTTCACCAACGCCGGGGTCCGCCCCGGGGACTCGGTGCTCGTCCAGGGCGCGGGCGGCGGCGTCGCCACCGCCGCGATCGTCCTGGGCAAGGCGGCGGGCCTGCGGGTCTTCGCCACCAGCCGCGACGAGGCCAAGCGCAAGCGCGCGGTGGAGCTCGGCGCGCTGGAGGCCTACGAGCCGGGCGCGCGGCTGCCGCAGCGGGTGGACGCGGTCATCGAGACGGTCGGCGCCGCCACCTGGTCGCACTCGGTCAAGTCCCTGCGCCCCGGGGGCACCCTGGTCATCTCCGGCGCGACCAGCGGCGACCGGCCGGCACACGCCGAACTGACCCGGATCTTCTTCCTGGAGCTGAAGGTGGTCGGCTCGACGATGGGCACGAAGGACGAACTGGAGGACCTCCTGTCCTTCTGCGCGGCCACCGGAGTCCGCCCGGTCATCGACGAGACCCTCCCCCTGGACCGCGCCCGCGAGGGCTTCGCACGCCTGGAGTCCGGCGACCTGTTCGGCAAGATCGTCCTCACCGTCTGAGCGCACATCGTGTCAATCAGGGTTGACACCCCTCCCATGTCAACCTACATTGACACGCATGACCGAAGCCACCGATCTCGCCGAACGGGCAGGAGACCGGGACCCGCGCGTGGGCCTGCGTGCCGTGGCCGCCCTCCGACGGCTGCTGGAGCAGCTGGAGGCCGTCCAGGTACGCAGCGCCCGCGCACAGGGCTGGTCCTGGCAGGAGATCGCGGCCGAACTCGGCGTCAGCCGGCAGGCCGTGCACAAGAAGCATGGGAGGCTCTGATGTTCGAACGCTTCACGCACGACGCGCGCTACGCGGTGGCGGGCGCGGTGGCGCAGGCACGCGCCGCCGGTGCCGACACCGTCACCGAGGAACACCTGCTGCTGTCACTGCTGGACCGGGGAGCCCTGGAGCCGCTGGGCGTGGACGGCGCGGCCGTCGCCGCCGACCTCGCAGCGCGCCGCCGCCGGGGAGGGATGTCCCGGGCGGACGAGGAAGCCCTCGCCGGCCTGGGCATCGACCTCTCGGAGATCGTCACGCGGATCGAGCAGACCCATGGCGCGGGCGCCCTCTCCACCCCCGCCCCCCGCAGGCGGGGTATGGGCTCTTCCCTCCGCACGGTCCTGGGCCTCCCGGAACCGCAGCAGCGTCACTTTCCCCTCACCCAGGGCGCCAAGAAGACCCTGGAGCAGTCCCTGCGCATCGCCCTGGGCCGCAAGGACCGCCACATCGGTACCCCGCACCTGCTCCTGGCCCTGATCTCCCGCCCGGGCACGGTCTCCGAGGCCCTCGCGGACCACGGAGTCACCTACGCGACGGCCGAAACCGGCCTCGCGGCGGCCTGACTACGCCCCGGGGCGCAGACCCGCCTCGATCCGGGCCGCGGCGGCCGCCAGGTGGGCGCGGGCCTCGGCCAGCTGGGCCGGGGTGACACCGTGGTCGCGGGCCGCGTCGCGGACGTCGTCGCGGAAGCGGTCCAGCAGCCGGTCCAGGTCCCGCGCCGGGTCGGCGGTGGGCGCCAGGTCCTCGGCCCAGGCCGAGCCCGAGGGGCCGGGGGCGGTGGGCGTCTCGGGCGCGGCGGCGGTGCCGTTGCCCAGCCAGGCCCCGGCGAGGCTGCCGAAGACCCCGCCCGTCCTGCTCAACTGCTCCTGGAGCTGGGCGGCGATCCGCTGGACCTCCTCGCGGGCCCGCTCCTGGGCCTCCTTGGCCTGGCGGCGGGCCTGCTGGGCCTCCTCGCGGGCCCTGCGGCTCTCGTCCTTGGCGCGGCGGGCCTGCTCCTTCCACTCCTGCTTCGCCTTGCGGAGCTCTTCCTTGGCCGCCTTCCAGGACTCGTCCTCGACCGGCGTCGCCGAGGCGCTGGCGGCGGCCCGCATCTCACGGCGCAGATCACCGGCGGCGCCCCGCACGTCGTCACGGATCTCGGCGGCCAGCTCGGAGACCGAGTCGCGGATCTCCAGCTCCAGGTCCGCCAGTTCACCGCCCCGGTCGGCCAGTTCGGCGCGGCCCGCCTCGGTGATCGAGTACACCTTGCGCCCGCCTTCGGTGGCGTACGTGACGAGCCCCTCGGTCTCCAGCTTCGACAGCCGCGGGTACACGGTGCCGGCCGAGGGCGCGTACAGGCCCTGGAAGCGCTCCTCCAGCAGGCGGATCACCTCGTACCCGTGGCGGGGCGCCTCGTCCAGCAGCTTGAGCAGGTAGAGGCGGAGGCGGCCGTGGGCGAAGACGGGCGGCATGTCAGAGCACCTTCTTGTCGAGCTGGAGGGGGCCGGCGTCGGCGTCGGCCTGCGGGCGGCGCAGCACGGCGATGGACCCGGAGACGGTCGTGGCGCGCAGGGTGCCGGAGCCCTTGCCGAGGGTGCCGGTGATCCGCTTGGCGCCCAGCTGACCGGTGACCCGCAGGTCCTCGAAGGCGTTGGAGACGCTGCCCGTGGCGGTGTTGGCCTCGACCTTGGCGTCGGCGGGCTGCGGCAGGCGGATCGCCACCTGGCCGGAGACGGAGTTGAGGACGATGTCCACCGGCTTGGGCGCCGCCGGGTCCAGGGCGAGGTCGATGAGCATGTCACCGCTGACCGAGTCGGCCCGTACGCTGCCGCCCGCGCCGTCGACCACCGTCAGACCGCCGGAGACGGAGTGGAAGCCGAGCTCACCGGTGACGGACTGCACCTCGACGCTGCCGGACACGGTGTGCGCCTTGACCCGCCCGGAGAGGCCGACCAGGGTGGCGTCGCCCGAGACCCCGTTGACCTCGGTGGCGGCGGAGATGCCGGAGACGAAGGCGGTGGCGCTGACGGTGGCCAGCTGGACCGCCGTGGCGGCGGGGACCGCCAGGGTGACGGTGACGCTGCGCTCCCAGGCCTTGCGGCCGTCCGGGGAGGAGCCGGACCAGGCCTTCCAGGGCTTGCCCTCGAACCACTTCTTGAAGCCCTGCGAACCGTTCCAGGGGAGGTCCTCGTAGGACAGGGTGAGCACGCCGCCCTCCTGCACCACGTGCAGCGGGGGCCCGTCGACCTCGGTGACCTCCAGCCGGGCGGGGCCGTCCTCGGCCGCGACGACGTTCACGGTCCCGCCGACCACGCGCACGCGCAGCTCGGTGACGGGCTGCTCGAAGGTGAGCCGCTGGGGGGCGGGGACGGACCAGGTCATCTGCTCAGGCATGGTGCTGCTCCTCCTCGTGGGCTGACTACGCGATGGCGTTGCGTGCGGCGCGGCGATGCCGCGATGCCGTGATGCCGCACGCAACATATCGCGTCTTCTGTGAGACACGATATATCGCGGGTGGGGGAAGTCAAGGAGGGGGGACGGCGCGGCGGGGCGGGGTCGGGGGTGTTCGGGGTCCCGGTGGGCGGTCTCAGAGCAGCCTTGGGGCTTTCCCGTCAGTCCCACTGTCCTTCCGGTTCGGGCCGGTCGGTCAAGGGCGCTCCCTTCGGTCGCGTCGCTTCGCGATGGCCTTCGGCCACCCTTGACAGCCCGACCCGCCCCGGAAAGACAAGGACTGCCGGGAAACCCCCAAAGGAACGGGACGGTTGTTCATTGGCCATGCGGCTCCCTCAGCGATGAGGCGAGCAGGCCGGGTCCGCCTCGCCGGGCATCCGGCCCCTCCAGATCCTGATCCGGGCCCCGGTGCAACCCACGCCCCAGATCGCTACGCGCTGCCCATATTTCGGCGTCCGCCGCCCGTCTGGGGCCGATCCCCGCACCCAAGGACGATGAAATCGTCCTCCGGGCCCGCCAGGCGCATCGGATCGCTACGCGCTCCTCATTTCTCGGCGTCCGGCGGCCGTCTTGGGCTTGTACCTGCACCACAGGACGACGGGGACGTCATCCCGGCCCAGGACGGCCGTCGGACGCTGAGACGGGAGGAGCGCGTAGCGATCTGGGGCGGGCCCTGGTCCGGAATCAGGGATCTCAGGGGCCGGATGCCCGGTCTGCCGAACCCGGCCTGCTCGCCTCATCGCTGATCCGGCCGCATGCCCGTTGATGGACCGGACCGTTCCTTTGGGGGCTTCCCGACAGTCCTTGTCTTTCCGGGGCGGGGCGGGCTGTCAAGGGTGGCCGAAGGCCATCGCGAAGCGACGCG
>NZ_JBEZWL010000196.1:0-11189 GCF_040648015.1 Streptomyces sp. NPDC029216
GGCCGTCGCCGCCGCCACCGCCGCCGCCACCGCCGCCACCGGCGAGGAGGCCGTCACCGCCGGCGCCGCCCTTACCGCCGTCACCGCCCCTACCGAGGACGCTGCCGCCGCCGGAGCCACCGGAGCCACCGCCGCCGCCGATCAGGCCGCCACCGCCGGCACCGCCGTCTCCGCCCTTGCCGCCTCCGTTGGGGAGGGCGGTGGCCACGTGGGCCGGGGCGGGGGCCGCCATGGCCGTCGAGGCCGGGAGGACGACGCCTCCGGTGACGATGGCCGCCGCGGCCGCCAGGGTCGCGAGGCGCAGGGTCCGGCGCTGCGGGCGGACGGTGGCGGTGGTGGTGTCAATCTTGCGGTTCATGACTTTCTCCTGACTGTGCATGCTATTTATTGGGGTGCCCCGGAATTTCGGGACGGTGCGGTGAGGGGATTCGATCGGGAATTCCTCCGGGGAGGCTTTCCTTCTCTTTCCTGTTTCCTCGTTTCCTTTCCGCTCCTCAAGTAAGCCCCAGCGGGCACAGCAGGGTCACGTTCCGGAAAGTCGGGACTTGACAGCGCCGCGGACGGCGGTTAAAAGCCGGATCTCAGTCGAGCCGGTCGACGAGGACGACCGCCACGTCGTCGGCCAGCCGGCCGCGCGCATGGCGCAGCAGCGCCCCGCGCAGGCCTTCGAGGAAGGACTGCCGGGTGCGGTCGTGGAGTGCCTCCATCGCCCCGGCGAGGTCGAAGAAGGCGTTGTGGCCGTCGCGGGCCTCGATGACCCCGTCGGTGTGCAGGAGCAGCCGGTCCCCCGGGGCGAAGGGGTAGCTGTCCGTCCTGCCGGGGGGACCACCGATGAACTCCTCCAGGCCGAGCGGGGGCAGCGGGACCGTGGGGGCCAGGGGGCGGGCTTCTCCGTCGCGCAGCAGCAGCGGGGGCGGGTGGCCCCGGTTGACGATCTGGACGTGGAGGGTGTCGGGGATCTGGGCCACCACCGCGGTCACGAACCCCTCCAGGAGCGCGTCGTCCCCGCCGGCCAGGCTCGCGCTCGCGGTGGCGGCGTCCCGGCGCAGGGCGGCGCCGCAGTGGTTGACGACCTCCACCAGGTCGTCCTCGTAGTGCACGGACTCCCGGAACGCGCCGAGGACGACGGCGGCGGCCCGTACGGCGGGCAGGCCCTTGCCGCGGACGTCACCGACGATCAGCCGGATCCCGTACCGGGTCTGGACCGCGTCGTAGAGGTCGCCGCCGATCTGGGCGCCCTTCTCGGCCGCCAGGTACATGCTGGCCGCCCGTACCGGCCCCAGCCGGGCCGGGACGGGCCGCAGCAGGACCTCCTGGGCGGCTTCGGCGATCCGGCGGACCTGGGCCAGCTCGTTCTCCCGGCGGGTGCGGACGGCGCGGCTGGTCATGACGCCGGCCGCGGACACCAGGAGGAGGGCGAGGAGGTTCGTGTAGACCTGGCGGCCGCCCCAGGCGTGGTTGTACGTGGCGGTGACGACGCTGACGCAGACGGCCAGTCCGGCCGCCGCGAGCGTGCCCCGGGGGCCCAGGGTCACCGCGGCCAGGGCGGGCGTCGCGACCAGCAGGGGGCCGGTGTACAGGGCGTGCGCGGGAGTGAGCTCGACGACGAGCACCACGAGGGCGATCGCGAAGGGGAGGCACTCCGCGAGGACGAAGAGGACGTGGTGGCCGCCGGCTCCCGGTCCCGGGGGCGAGCGCAAGGGCGCTCTCATGAGTACAGCCTGCCTCGCCCGGGCGTACGGCCGCCACCTCGTCCGGCGCGTCGCCCGGGGCCGGCGCCCCGGGGCGGGCCGGACCGGGTAGGGATACGGAAACGGCCGGAGGGGCCCGCCCCGCGACCCTGGAGCGCTGTCCATGAGCACCGAGCCCGCGGAGGTCCCCCGGGTCTCCCGTCAGGAGTTCGACGCCCTCTTCGCGGCGGTCCGCACCTGGGGCCGCTGGGAGCCGGCCGACCGGGGCGCCTGGAACCGGGTCACGCCGGACCACGTGCGCCGGGCGGCCGCCCTGGTCCGCGACGGTACGGCGGTGCCGCTCGGCCGGCCCTGGGACACCCGGCCCGGCCCGGACAACCCCCGGCCCGCCCTGCACCACATGACCGACCTGGGCGACGTGGAGCCCCCGGAGCCGTCCGCCCACAAGGACTTCCTCGGCGCCGATTACCACGGCAAGGCCGTCAGCCACCTCGACGCGCTGTCGCACATCGCCTACCGCGGGGAGCTCTACGGGGGCCGGCCCGCCCGGGCGGCCGTCGGCGCGGGCGGCGCCCGCCACGGGTCGGTGGCCGCGCTGGGCCCGCTCGTCACCCGGGGCGTGCTCCTGGACCTTCCCGCCGTCCTGGGGACGGACTGGCTGGAGCCCGGGCGCGCGGTCCGCGCGGACGAGCTCCTGGCCGCCGAGCGGGCCCTGGGCGCGCGGATCGACGAGGGCTGCGCGGTGCTGGTGCGCACGGGCCGGTTCCGGCGCCGGCGGGAGCTCGGCCCGTGGGACCCGGACGCGGCGAGCGCGGGCCTGCACGTGAGCGCGGTGCCCCTGCTGGCCGAGCGGGGGATCAGCCTGCTCGGCGCGGACGGGGACAGCGACGTGCGCCCCTCCCCGGTCGAGGGCGTCCACTCCCCCGTCCACACCCTGGCCATCACGGCCATGGGCGTGCCCCTGCTGGACAACCTGGACCTGGAGGGGCTGTCCGCCGCGTGCGCCGCAGCCGGACGGCACGCCTTCATGCTCGTCGTGACGCCCCTCGACGTTCCCGGCGGGACGGGGTCGCCGGTCAATCCCGTCGCCGTCCTGTGAAGCGGCAAAACTACCGGAATATACTCAAAACGCTGATTCGCCTTTCACCACACGGACCAGGGCGATCATCCCGACGGGGCCGGGGCACACCGGCAAGGGGAAGTGATGCAGATGGGCGTCACGGGAGACGAGACCGGCCCCGCACGCTCCCGTGAGCGCTTCCTGGGGGGCGAGCCGGTGGAGGCCGGGGTACGGAGCCCCATCCTGGACTCGTGGCTGCGCTGCCGGCTGCTGGGGCTCTCCCCCGACCAGGCCGAGCTGCCCTACCGGGACGACTTCGACCCGGACAGCCGCCTCGTACGGGCCGCCGGACCGGTCCTCGACCACCTGCAGTCCCGGTTCTCCGGCAGCCAGATGAACATCTCGGTCGCCGACGCGGACGGCATGGTGCTGCAACGCCGTTTCGGCGAGCCCGCCCTGGCCCGGAACCTGCCCCCCATCCAGACCGTGCCCGGATTCGTCTTCGCCGAGCGCTACGGGGGAACCAACGGCATCGGCCTCGCGCTGGCCGAGCGGCGCCCCGTCCAGGTCTACCGCGCCGAGCACTTCGCGGAACGCGCCCAGTCCAACGCCTGCTGCGCCGCCCCCATCCGCGACCAGCTGAGCGGGCACATCGTCGGCGTGCTCTGCTTCGGGTACCCGTACGCCTACGAGCACCCCGAGCTGGCCGTCCTGCTCGGCCGCGCGGTCGGGACGATCGAGCGGCGGCTGATGGCGCAGAGCTCGGCGCGCGAGCGCGGGCTGCTGCACACCTACCTCGACGCCGAACGCCGCGCCCGGGAGACCGGGGCCGCCGGGGACGGACACCGCCGCCTCGGGCCCGTCGTCCCGGCCGGCACCGACGGGGCGGAGGCGTTCGCCGAGCCGGCCGGCCTCGAACTGGACCCGCACGACCGGGCGCTCCTCAAGGAGAAGGCCACCGAGCTGATCTCCGCCGCCCGGCGGGCCGCCGTCGGCGTGGCCCTCCCCCACGGCCGCGAGGCCACCCTGCTGAGCCACCCCGTCACCAGCGGCTCCGGCGTCGAGGGCGTGGTCGTCGAGGCCGTCATCGGCGGTGACGGCCCGCCGGTCCACCACCTCCCGCTCTCGCCCGGCCCGCCCCGCACCGTCCGCGGCCTGGTGCTGGTCGGCGAGCCCGAGGTGGGCAAGTACGCCGTCGAGGCGCGTCAGCGCCTGGAGCTGCTGGCCGAGGCCAGCACCCTCATCGGCACCACTCTCGACGTGGGCCGCACCGCCCGGGAGCTCGCCGAGACCGCGGTCCCGCGCCTGGCCGACTACGTCACCGTCGACCTGCCCGGGTCCGTGCTGCGCGGCGACGAGTCCGCCGACCCCGGAGCCGAGCTGCACCGCACCGTCGTCCACGGCATCCGCGACGACTGCCCCTTCTACCCCGAGGGACGGCCCGTGGAGCTCCTCGCCGGCACCCCGCAGATGCGCTGCCTGACCGGCGGCCACCCGGTCCTGGAGCCCGAGCTGAAGTCCGCGGCGGGCTTCATCGCCCAGAACCCCGAGCGCGCCCGCAGGCTGCTGGAGCACGGCGTGCACTCCCTGATCGTCGTCCCGCTGCTCGCGCGCGGGGTAGTGCTGGGCATCGCGAGCTTCTACCGCGCCGAGGACCCCGCCCCCTTCGGCGACGACGACAGCCGGCTGGCCCAGGAGCTCGCGGCCCGCGCCGCCCTGTGCATCGACAACGCCCGCCGCTACACCCGGGAGCACAACCTGGCCCTGGCCCTGCAGCGCAGCCTGCTGCCGCGCGGACTGCCCGAGCAGGGCGCCGTCGAGGTCGCCCACCGCTACCTGCCGGCCGAGTCCGGGGTCGGCGGCGACTGGTTCGACGTCATCCCCCTCTCCGGCACCCGGGTGGCCCTGCTCGTCGGCGACGTCGTCGGCCACGGGCTGCACGCCGCCGCGACGATGGGGCGGCTGCGGACCGCCGCGCGCAACTTCGCCGAGCTGGAACTCGCCCCCGACGAGCTCCTCACCCACCTCGACAACCTCCTGGTCCGCCTCGACCGGGAGGAGGGCGGCGACGACGCCGAGGGCAGCACCGGCATCGTGGGCGCCACCTGCCTGTACGCGGTGTACGACCCCACCACCCGGCAGTGCACCATGGCCCGGGCCGGCCACCTCCCGCCCGCGCTGGTCCACCCCGACGGCAGCGTGACCTTCCCCGACCTGCCCGCCGGGCCCCCGCTGGGCCTGGGCGGGCTGCCCTTCGAGACGGCCGAGATAGAGCTGCCCGAGGACAGCACGCTGATCCTCTTCACGGACGGGCTCGTCGAGGACCGGCACCGCGACATCGACGTCTCCCTCGACCGGCTGCGGGGCGTCCTGGCCCATCCGGACCGCGGTCCCGAGGAGACCTGTCAGGCCGTCATGGACGCCATGGCGCCCGAGCACCCCGAAGACGACATCGCCCTCCTGGTCGCCCGCGCCCACACCCTGCCCGCCGACCGGATCGCCGCGTGGGACCTGCCGGCCGACCCCTCGAAGGTCTGCGACATCCGCGCCGCCGCGACCCGGCGGCTGACCGCGTGGGGACTGGAAGAGCTCGCGTTCGCCGCCGAGCTGATGCTGAGCGAACTGGTCACCAACGCGATCCGCTACGGGGGCGAGCCGATCCAGGTCCGCCTGATCCATGACCGCGCCCTGATCTGCGAGGTCTCCGACGGCAGCAGTACCGCCCCGCACCTGCGGCGGGCGGCCAACACCGACGAGGGCGGCCGGGGCCTGTTCCTCGTCGCCCAGCTGGCCCAGGCCTGGGGCACCCGCTACACCCCCCGGGGCAAGGTGATCTGGGCCGAATGCGCCCTGGACGCCGCGTAACGTCCGTCGTACCCCGGAACGGGCCGGTCCGGGCAGTAACATCCCCGTGTCCCGCCCTCCCGTGCGGGGGATCCGAGGCCGGCCCCGGAGACGTCCGTGCATGACGCCCATGACGAGTACGACGCCCCACCGGGCCGCCCGCCCCGGCCCCCGGGCGCGGAACCGCTCGTGCGGATACGGGGTCTCGGCAAACGGTTCGGCGGCACCGTCGCCCTGGACGGGGTGAGCCTCGACCTGTACGGCGGCAGCGTCCTCGCCCTCCTCGGCCCGAACGGCGCCGGCAAGTCCACGCTCATCAAGGTGCTCGCCGGGGTCCACCGGGCCGACGCCAGCGAGGTGACGGCGGCCGGGCACCCGCTCGGCTCCGAGGCCGCCGCCGCGACGATGTCCTTCATCCACCAGGACCTCGGCCTGGTCGACTGGATGACCGTCGCCGAGAACATCGCCCTGGGCACGGGCTACCCGCGCCGCCACGGCCTGATCTCCTGGCGGCGGACCCGGGAGCGGTGCGCCGAGGCGCTGGAGACCGTCGCCGGCCACCTGGACCCCGGCGCCCGCGTCGCGGACCTCGCTCCCGCCGAGCGCTCCCTGGTGGCCATCGCCCGGGCGCTGGCGCGGCGCACCCGGCTCTTCGTCCTCGACGAGCCCACCGCCACGCTGCCCGCCGCCGACTGCGCCCGGCTCTTCGACGTCCTGCACGCGCTGCGCGACCGGGGCCACGGCATCCTCTACGTCACCCACCGGCTCGACGAGGTGTACCGGGTCGCCGACGCCTTCGCCGTGCTGCGCGACGGCCGCGTGGTCGCGGGAGGCCCGTTGGCCGGGTACGACCCCGGCCGGCTGGTCCGGGACATCACGGGCGGGGTCCCGGCCGGGCCCGGCCGGCCGGCTCCCGCCGGGCCCGCGTCCGGGAGGCGGCCCGTGCTGCGCCTCGACGGCGTGACGACCGCGCGCAGCGGGCCCGTCAGCCTGGAGCTGGCCCCCGGGGAGATCCTGGGGATGGTGGGGCTGACCGGGGCCGGGCACGTGCACCTGGGCCGGGCCCTCGCCGGGGTGCTGCCGCTGCTCGGCGGGCGGGTCCTGCTCGACGGCCGGCCGTACCGCCCGCGCGGCGCGGCGGGCGCCGTGGGCCGCGGGGTCGGTTTCGTCGCCGCCGACCGCCAGGAGGAGGGCTGCGCCCCCGATCTGACGGTCCGGGAGAACCTGCTGGCCAATCCGAGGGCGGCGGGGGTGCCGGCGTGGCGCTGGCTGGGCCCCCGGCGCGAGCGGCGCGAGGCCGCCGCGCTGATCGAACGGTTCGCGGTGCGGCCCCGGGACTGCGAGGTGCCCGTCGCCACCCTGTCGGGCGGGAACCAGCAGAAGGTCGTCCTGGGCCGGTGGCTGCGCGGGCGGCCGCGGCTGCTGGTCCTGGAGGAGCCGACCGCGAGCGTGGACGTCGGCGCCAAGGCGGCGGTCCACCGGATGCTCGACGAGGCGGCCGCCGGGGGGCTCGCGGTCCTGCTGGTGTCCACCGATTTCGAGGAGGTCGCGGACCTGTGCCGGCGGGCGCTGGTGTTCGTCCGCGGATCGGTGGCGGCCGAGCTGTCCGGCGCCCGTCTGACCCCGGCCGAACTGACCCGCACCGCCTCGGCCATGCCGGCGATCACCGGCAGCGCGGGGGCTCCGTGACCGGCTGGTCGCCGCGCGGGCACCTCATCGGCAGCTACGGCCTGCCGGCCCTGACCGTCCTGCTCTTCCTGGCGTTCTCCCTCGCCCTGCCGGACACCTTCCCCACCCGGGACAACGTGTCCTCGATCCTGTCCAACCAGTCCATCCCCGCCCTGCTCGCGCTCGGGGCGACGGTCCCGATCGCCACCGGGAAGTTCGACCTGTCCCTCGGCTACGGGCTGGGCCTGGCGCACGTGATGGTGATGCACCTGGTCGTCGACGTGGGGACGCCCTGGCCGCTCGCCTGCCTCGCCGTGGCCGCCGGCGGGGGCCTGGCCGGCGCCGTGAACGGGATCGTCGTCGAGTTCGCCCGGATCGACTCCTTCATCGCCACGCTCGGCACCGGCAGCATCATGTACGCCGTCACCGGATGGCTCACCGGCGGCAGCCGGATCGTCCCCGGCCCGGGCGGGCTGCCGTCCTCCTTCACCGCCCTCTACGACGCGCGGTTCCTCGGCCTGCCGCTGCCGGCCTTCTACGTACTGGCCGCCGCGGCGGTCCTGTGGGTGGTGCTGGAGCGGCTGCCGTTCGGCCGGTACCTGTACGTCATCGGCTCCAACCCGCGGGCCGCCGCCGTCCTCGGCATCCCCACGCGCCGGTACTCGGTGTCCGCCTTCGCCGCGTCGGGGCTGGTCACGGGCATCGCCGGGGTGCTGCTCGCCGCGCAGCAGCAGATCGGGAACCCGAGCGTCGGACTGGACTACCTGCTGCCCGCCTTCGTCGGCGCGCTGCTGGGCTCCACCACCGTCAGACCGGGCCGGGCCAACGCGGCCGGGACCCTGGTGGCCGTGAGCGTGCTCGCCGTCGGGCTCGCCGGGATCGGCCAGCTCGGCGCCGAGTTCTGGGCCACCTCCCTGTTCAACGGCGGCACGCTGCTGATGGCCGTCGGTCTGGCCGGGTACGCGGCGCGGCGGCGGCTGCGTACCCGGGCCCCGGCGGACGGGCCGCCCCCGCACTCCGGCGACGGCTCCCCCCGGCCGCCGGCGCACCCCTGATCAGGAGCACCGTGTACCCGAACCGCAAGAGCGCCCTCGCGGCCGCGGCCCTGTGGGCGGCCGCCTCCACCCTCGTCACGGGCTGCGGCGGCGCCCCCGCGCAGGCCCCGGCCCCGCCCTCGGACGCCCGGTGCCCGGCCGCGCTGGCGAAGGCGAAGGAGGCCGTCGGACGGGCCGAGCTGACCGACGCCGCCTGGAACGGGCCGACCACCGGCCCCGCGGCCGTGCCCGGCAAGAGCCTGGTCTACGTCGCCCAGACCATGACCAACCCCGGGGTCGCCGGGGTGGCCGAGGGGGTCCGGGAGGCCGCGGCGGCCATCGGCTGGCAGGTCCGGGTCATCGACGGGGAGGGCACCCCGGCGGGCATCCAGGCGGCGTTCAGCCAGGCGGTCACCCTCAGGCCCTCAGGCATCGTCATCGGGGGCTTCGACCCGCAGCTCACGGCGCAGCAGACGGCGCGCGCGCAGGCGGCGGGCATCCCGCTGATCGGCTGGCACGCGGTCAGCTCCCCCGGTCCGAGCTCGGCGCCCCGGCTGTTCACCAACATCACCACGAGGGTGGAGGAGGTGGCGGGGATCAGCGCGGACTGGGTCATCGCCCGCTCCGGCGGCGACGCCGGGGTGGTCGTCTTCACCGACGACTCCATCCCGTTCGCCCGCACCAAGTCGGAGCTGATCAAACGCCGTCTCGCCGGCTGCCCGGGCGTGCGCCTGCTGGCGACCGAGAACATCCCGATCCCGGACGCCAGTCAGCGCACCCCGCAGGAGGTCTCCTCCCTCCTCTCCCGCTTCCGGGACCGCTGGACGGACTCCGTCGCCATCAACGACCTCTACTTCGCCGACGCGGCCCCGGCCCTGCGCGCCGCCGGACGGCCCGGCGGGGGCCCTCCCTTCAACATCGGGGCGGGCGACGGGGACCCGTCGGCCTTCCAGCGCGTCAACAGCCGGGGCTACCAGGCGGCGACCGTCCCCGAGCCGCTGTCCCAGCAGGGCTGGCAGACCGTCGACGAGTTCAACCGGGCCTTCGCCGGGCGGCCCGCCAGCGGGTACGTCGCCCCGGTCCACGTGGTGACGGCGGACAACAGCGGCGGGGCCGCGGCCTGGGACCCGAAGGGGTACCGGGAGGCGTACCGGAGGATCTGGCGCGGGGAGTGACGCGGCGACGGACACGGAGCCCCGCGGCGGGGTCGGTGCGGGGGTTGGTTGTCCGGATATGGGTAGTCTTCCCGGGTTGGTGTGCCGGGTCTCGTCGGGGCGGGGTGGGTTGCCATGGGTCGTCAGACAGGGGTGCGCGCCGGGGCGGTGGCCGCAGTGCTGCTGCTCGGCGTGAGCGGGTGCGGCGGATCCGGGGGCGCCGGTGACGGGAAGACCCCGCGCGGACCGGCCGCGAGCGCGAGCCCCGTACCGTCCGCGCCCGCCGCCTCCTCCGCGTCCCCGGGCGGTGACGCGAAACCCGCCTCGGGGGACGTGCTGCCGGGCATGGTGAGCGCGGCCGTGGCCCGGACGCAGCTGGCGGCGCTGACGACGGGCAAGCCGGGCACGATGGCCGGCTACAGCCGCGACAGGTTCACGCACTGGGCCGAGCAGGGCAACAAGTGCGACACCCGCGAGACGGTCCTCAAGCGCGACGGCGGCGACGTCACCCAGGACGCCGAGTGCCGGGCCGTGTCGGGCAGCTGGAAGAGCCTGTACGACGGCGCCGTCGTCAACGAGGCGTCGAAGCTGGACATCGACCACATGGTCCCGCTCGCCGAGGCCTGGCGCTCCGGCGCCTCCGGGTGGGACGCGGCGAAGCGCAAGGCCTTCGCCAACGATCTGACGCGGCCGCAGCTGCTGGCGGTCTCGGCCGCCTCCAACCGGTCCAAGGGCGACCAGAGTCCCGATCTGTGGCAGCCGCCGGACAGGTCGAGCTGGTGCCAGTACGGCCGCGCCTGGACCACCGTCAAATCCCATTACGGACTGACCGTCGCCGATGCCGAGAGGGCCATGCTCACCACCATGATCGACACCTGCGCCGCATGACCGGGCCCCGTCAGTTCCAGTGGCAGGACGACGTCCTCGCCGGCCCCGGCGGGGCCATGACGGACGAGGTCGGCGTCATCACCGGCCCGCTGACGCTGCGCACCACCGGCGGGCCGGACGGGAAGGTCCGCTTCGAGGTCCAGTACACCGACGCGGACGAGTGGTACACCCTCACCGGCAGCCCGGTGGCGCACGGCGACCCGTACGCGCTGCACACCGCCGCGCTCCGCGCGATCGGTGCCGGAGGCGGGGCCGAAGCACCGTCCGCGCCCGCCTGAGCAGCCACTCCGGGGACGGATCGTTGGGCCGCTCGGGTGACGGGCGATAACCCCTGGCGGTGACGGGAGTTGATCCAAGCGTCCCGCCGGGGACAGCACATGCGACAGAAGGATCTCCACGATGCTCAAGAAGTTCATGGCCACCGCCGCGGTCACCGCCTCCATCCTGGGCACGGGCGCCCTCGCGGCCTCCCCGGCGATGGCGATCGGCAACGACAACGGCGTCAACACCGTCAACGGCAACGGCTCGCAGCAGATCTACGGCAACCAGGAGACCGCCGGTGCGATGAGCCCGCAGCTCAGCGCCGTCCAGGGTTCGCTGAACAAGCTCTGCGTCGGCCTGCCGGCCAAGGTCAACGTCCAGTCCGTCCTGGCCCTCGTCAACGTCGGCGTCCAGGACATCCCGATCGCGTCCAACCCGCAGAACCAGCAGTGCGCCGAGAACTCCACCCAGGCCAAGGGTGACGAGACCCTCTCGCACATCGCCTCCAACATCCCGATCCTGTCGGGGAACCTGTCGGCCGGCAGCTGATCCAGCGGCCCCGGAGCGGCGTGACGACCCCGGTCGTCAC
>NZ_JBEZWL010000197.1:0-11050 GCF_040648015.1 Streptomyces sp. NPDC029216
GCGAGGGACTCGCAATCGGCTCGCGCTGCGCGGCCAGCTCGGCGAGAGTGAAGCCCACAGGGCGGCCCAGACGCTGGCCGGCCATGTAGTAGGCCCGCAGCCAGGAGGAGGCGGGCATCGCCAACCCGGTCCTGGCCCCCTGGTGGCTGCCGACCGCGACCACGCTGGGCCGGCTGGGCCGGGGCGCCGAGGCCGCCGGGCTGGTGGAGGCCGCCCTGGAACGGACCCGGAGCTGGGGCACCCCGCGCGCCCTGGGGCTGGGTCTGGTCGCGGCGGCCTCGGTCGTCGGCGGCCGGGCCCGTACGGAGCTGCTGGCCGAGGCCGTGGAGACCCTCGCCGGTTCGCCGGCCCGGCTGGAACTGGCCAGGGCCGAATACCAACTGGGCCGGGAGCTCCTCGCCCTCGGGGACGCCCGGGCCGCGCGCGGCCACCTGCGCCAGGCCATCGAACTCGCCACCCGCTGCGGATCCCACGCGCTGACCGCCACCGCCCGCGACACGCTGGTGACCGCGGGCGGCCGGATGCCGCAGCTGGCCGTCGCCCCCGTGGACTCCCTGACGCCCAGCGAGCGCCGGATCGCCACCCTGGCCCAGCGCGGCCACAGCAACAAGAAGATCGCGGAGGCGCTGTTCATCACCCCGCGCACGGTGGAGATGCACCTGACCAACGTCTACCGCAAGCTCGGCGTCCGCGGCCGCGGCGACCTGCCGCGCGGCCTCGGCTCCCGCCCCCGGCCCGCCGTCCGCCCGGCCGCGCCCTAGGGTCTGTCGCCGCTTTCCCGCTGTGCGTGCTGGGCCGTCCTCCGGCGACGAGGGGAGCGGGAGGACAGGCCCTGGCCAGGAGCGAGGAACGGCTCCGGCAGGCCCGCGGCATGCGGGGCGGGGTCGCCCGCACCCGGCCTTCCGCTCGACCGGGGGAACCGCCGGACGGCCGGCGGGGGAGCCCCATCCACACGACCCCCAGGAGGACGGACAGCCATGCCACGGACGACGACCGCCCCGGCAGGCCCCCCGGCGGGCCCGCCTCCCGACACCGGCGGCCCGGCGGCGCCCATCGGGCGGGACACCGAAGACCGGCTGCTGCGCGGCCTGCTGGCCGACCTGCGGCGGGGCCGGCCCGCGCTCGTCGAGGTCCACGGACCGCCCGGCATCGGACGCAGCGCCCTGCTGGACCACGCGGCGGCCCTCGCCGCGGAAGCCGGGGTCCGGGTCGCCATGGCGGCGGCCTCGCCCGAGGAGACCTGCCTGCCCCACGGGATCGCCGCCCAGCTCCACACCCAGCTGCTCCCCGCGACCCCGCGCGCCCCCGCCCCCGGCCCCGCCGTCGTCCGGGTCCTCCCGCCCGGCCCCGCCCGCCCCGGCGACGGACCGACGCGCGCCCCCGCCGAGCTGTGCGCCGCCTTCCTGGCCGCCGCCCGCAGCCACCCCCTGCTGCTCGTCGTCGACGACACCCAGTGGGCCGACCCCCCGTCGCTGCGCTGGCTCCAGGCACTGGCCCGACGGCTGGCCGGGGTGCCGCTGATGCTGCTCACCTCCCGCAACAGCGCCGCCCGGCCGGATCCGTACGACCGGATCGAGCCCTGCCCGCTGGCCGACGGGCGCTCGGTGGCCCGCCACGCGCTGGACCTGCCCCCGCTGCCCGCCGAAGCCGTCCGCCGGGTCCTCGCCGCCACCTGGCCCGACGTCGTCGACGCGGCCTTCGTGCACGAGGCCGCCCGGTGCCTCGACGGCAACCCCGCCCTGCTGCGTTCGGTCGTCGCCCGGTTCGTACGGCACGGCTGGACCCCGCGGACCGGCCACCTCGGCCACCTCGCGGAGAGCACGGCGGAAGCCGTCAGGGAGCGCACCGTGCGCACCCTTCCCCTGCTGCCCGCGGAACTCCTCGGCGTCCTGCGCGCGATCGCCGTCGCCGGGCCCGACTGCACCCCCGGCCTGATCGACGCGCTGGCCGCCGGCCCCAACACCCCGGGCACCGCCCGGGCCCTGACCCTGCTCTCCGGCACCGGCCTGCTCGCCGACGGACCCCGCCCCGCCCTGCGCAGCGAAGCCGCCGCGCGGGCCGTCCTGGCCGACCTCGGCACCGAACAGCGGGAGGAACTTCACGCCCGGGCCGCCGCATGGGCCCACCGGGCCGCCCTGCCCGACCGCGCCGTGGCCCGGATGCTGCTCGGCGCCGGTCCGATCGGCGCCCCCTGGGCCGTCGCGGCCCTGCGCCGCCGGGCCGCCGAGCACCGGGCGGCCGGCCGGCACGCCCAGGCCGCCCGGCTGCTGGAACGGGCCCTGCGCGAGCCGGTGCCGGAAGCCCTGCGGGTCCGGCTGCTGACCGAGCTGGGCACCGCCGCGCTCCCCACCGAGCCCGAGGCCGCGAGCCGGCACCTGTACCGCGCCCTGGACCCTTCGGCGGACGGGGCCGGATCCGCTCCCGCCGACCCCGGCACGGTCGAGGCCCGGCTGCGCGCGGCGGAACTCCTCGTGGCCCGCGGCGACATCCTCACCCCGGCCGCCCGGATCGCCCGCGCCGTCGCCGAGGCGGAGCCGGGCAGCGCCGAGCACTCCGGGCTGCGGGCCCTGCACTGGATGGCCGAGCACGGCCGCCCCGACCCCGAGGACGGCTACGGGCCGCCGCTGCCCGACTCCTGGCCCACCCGGCCGGAGCAGGCCGCCGAGGCCGCCGTGGCCTCCTGGCGGACCGCGCAGCGGGGCCTGGACATCACCCGCGCCCGGGGGCTCGCCCGGGCAGCCCTGGCCCCCGAGGTCCGCGCGCACGTGCCGCCGGTCGTCCGGGCGGCCGCGGCGCACGCGCTCGTCCTGAGCGGGGACACGGAGGAGGCCCGGAGCGCGCTCGACGGGATCCTGGTCTGCGCCGGACAGCGGGACGCCCGCCCGGTGGCCGGCGCGGCCCTGTTCGTCACCTGCATCGCCGAGCTGTGGGGCGGGCGGGACTCCGCCGCCTCGGAGGCCCTGGACCGGTGCGAGGAGGTCATGCCGGCCCACTGCTGGCACCCCCTCATGGCGCCCGGCCCCCTCGCCCTGCGCGCCCTCCTGGACCTGCGCCGGGGGGACGCGGACGCCGCCGCGCGGATCCTGGAGACCCGGCTGCCGCCCGTCGCCGAGAGCGGTCTGGCCTGGGCCTACCTCCTCTACGCGCGCGGGCGGGTCCGGCTCGCGGCCGGGGAACGCGACCGGGCCCTCGCCGACCTGCTGGAGTGCGGGCGCCGGCTGCTGGCCCGGCAGGCGGCCAACCCCGCCCTGCTGCCCTGGCGTTCGGCCGCCGCGCGGACCCGTGATCCCGAGGACCCCCTGGCGGTGCGGCTGCTCGCCGAGGAACGCCGCCGGGCCCTGCTGTGGGGTTCCCCCGTCGCGCTGGCCACGGCGCTGGCCCCGGGCCCCGGCGGAGCCGCCCCGACCGGAGCGGCGGCGGCCCGGGGGCGTGCGGCCGGCTGGCAGTACCGGCAGGCGCTGGTGGCGCTCGGCACGGCCCCGTTCTCGGGCCCTCTCACCGTCGACTCCCTGCTGGGCGACGACCGGTCCGCGGCCGGCCCCGTACCGGCCCGGGACGCACCGGCCCCGGGACCGGCCGCGGCCGTGCACCCGGCACCGGAGACGGGGTGCGCCGCGCGAGGGGACGTACGGCAGGACCTGCCGCGGGACCGGTGGCAGCGCGGGCCGGAACACCGCGGACCGCAGGGCACCCCGGACGGCGCGGGACACGTGGCGCCGGCCGCCGGTGGAGCAGCCGTCCCCCTGACCGGCGCCGAGTACCGGGTCGCGGCGCTCGCCGCCGGAGGCCTGCCCAACCGGGCCATCGCCGGGGAACTGGCCGTCACCCCCCGCACCGTGGAACAGCACCTGACGAAGGCCTACCGGAAGCTCGGCATCCGAGGGCGCCCCCAGCTGGCCGCAGCACTCGAACGAACAGCGACGGAGGAACCGACATGAATCCCCTGCTCCACCGGCAGCAGGAACTCGACCTGGTCACGGCGGCGTTGGACGCCACGGGCCGCGGAGCGGGAGGCGGGTCGCTGACGGTGGTGACCGGGGGCATCGGCATGGGCAAGACCGCCCTGCTGAGGGCCCTGCCGGAGCTCGCCGAACGCCGCGGTATCCGCGTCCTCACCGCCAGCGGAGCCCCGCACGAACAGGCCTTCGGCTTCGGGGTGCTCAGCCAGCTGCTGACCCCGCTGCTGTCCGCCGCCGGGGGCGCCCTCACCCCGCCCGGGGACCCCGCCGATCCGCCCGCCGGCTCCGGACGGGACGCCGCGCTGCTCGCCCTGGTCGCCGAACACGCCGACCGCAAACCGCTGCTCCTGCTGGTGGACGACCTCCAGTGGGCCGACACCCCCTCGCTGCGCTGGCTCGCACGGCTGGCCGGACGGCTGCCCCGGCTGCGCGTCACCCTGGTCGCCGCCCTGCGCGAAGGGGACCCCGGCGAGGACGAGCCCCGCCTGCACCACCTCACCGGTCGCGCGGCCGCCGTCCTGCGGCTGCGCCCGCTGTCCCCCGGGGCCACCGCCGACCTCGTCGGCGCCCGCCTCGGCCGGCCCGTGGACCAGGCCTGCGCCCGCGCCTGCCACGAGGCGACCGGCGGACACCCGCTGCTGCTCACGGCCACCCTCGACGCCCTGACCGCCGCCGGACCACGGGCCCCCGGGGGCCCGTGGCCCGACGCGCGCGTCCTCCGCGGGATCCGGCCCGACGGCCTGCGCGAACGCCTCGCGGTGGTCCTGCGCGGCCAGCGACCGCCGGTGTGGCGGTTCGCGGCGGCCCTCGCCATCCTCGGCGAGCCCACCGGCACCGCCGCGGACGCAGGGGGCACCGGAGACACCGCGGAAGCGGCGGCTGCCGGGGCCACGAAGGACACCGCGCCCGCTGAACACACCGGACAGGCCGCGAACGCGGTGCACGCCGCGGACACCGGCCACGCCGGGCAGGCCGGGTACGCCGTGCAGGTCGGGCACGCCGCGGATTCCGGGTACGCCGCGGATTCCGGGTACGCCGCGGATACCGGGTACGCCGGAGATGCCGGGCACACCGCGGACGCCGGGGGCGCCGGGTACGCCGCGGACACCGGGCAGGCCGGGCAGGCCGGGTACACCGGGTACCCCGGGCACGCCGGAGACGCCGGATACACCGCCGGCGCCGCGGCCGATGGGGAGGACCCCGCCGGGCGGCTTGCCGGGCTTGATGTCACCGGGCGGGCCGAGGCGGTTCGGGTGCTGCGGCGGCTCGGTCTGCTGGCGGAGGGGCCCGTGCCCCGGTTCGTCCACCCGGTCGTCGCCGATGCCGTGGAGGAGGCGATGGCCCCCGCCGAAGCCGAGGCCGTGCGCCTGCGCGCCGCTCTGCTGCTGCACCAGGGCGGCCACCCCGCCGAACGGGCCGCCGCGCAACTGCTCGCCGTCTCCTCCTGCGAGGAGCCCTGGGCGCAGGAGGTCCTGCGGGCCGCGGCGACCGCCGCCCTGCGCCGCACGGACCCGGAGGCCGCCGCCCGCTACCTGCGCCGCGCCCTGCTCATCAGCCCGCCCGACGGAGCCGCCCGCGCCGAGCTCCTCGTCGAACTCGCCGTCATCGAACGCGACTTCGCCCCCAGGGCGGCGCTGCGCCACTTCACCCAGGCCCTGCTCCTCCTGCCGGACCCGGCCCGGCGCGCCCGGGTGGCGGGCCGGATCCCGCCGTTCCTCCTCGACGACTGCCCGCCCTCCACCCTCGACACCGTCGCCAGGACGGCCACCGCCCTGGGGGACGCGGCGGGCCTGACCGGCGCCGCCCGCCGCAGCGCCCTGCGGCTGGAGGCCCGGCTGCGGCACGCCGCCGTGGCCGGCCCGGCCGAACTGGCCTCCTCCGCGGACCGGCTGCGCGCCCTGGGCCCCGTCCCCTGCCTGGACAGCGCCGCGGACCGCGAACGGGTCACCGTCCTGCTGCACGGGGCCGTCCTGGCCCAGCAGGTCACCGCCGCCGAGGCCGTGCCCCTCGCCGAACGGCTGCTCCAGCACGAGCCGGCCACCCCGGACCACGTCCACACCGCCCTGCCCCTGCTGACCGACGTCCTGGTCGCCGCCGACTCCCTCGGCACCATCGGCCCCTGGCTGCACACCGCCTATGACCGGGCCCGCCGCGACCACGCCACCGTCCCGCACGCCCTGATCGCCGTCGAGCTCGCCCACCTCGCGCTGGCCCGCGGCGACCTGGCGCGGGCCCGCGCCCACGCCGCCGAGGCGCTCGACCTGGACGCCACCGACTGGGCCACCCTCCGCACCCTGGCCGCCGTCGTCCTGGCCGCCCTGGAAGCCCGGGACACCACCCTGTGCGAGCGGCTGCTGTCCGGCTCACCGCCGGACTCCGCCCACGGCCACCTGCCCTCCCTGCGGCTGCTCATCCGCGGCTCGGCCGCCGCCCTGCGCCACGACCTGCCCACCGCCCTGGGCTGCTACCTCGACTGGGGCCGTGCGGCCGAACGCGCCCACTGGCACAACCCCGCCGTCGCCCCCTGGCGTTCCTGGGTCTCCGCACTCCACTTCCGGATGGGCCGGCCCGGCCAGGCCCACGACCTCATGGACGAGGAGTACGCGCGCGCCGTCAGCTGGGGCAGCCCGGTGGCCATCGGCCGAGCCCAGCGCGGCCGGGGCGCGATCACCGGCGGCGAACGGGGCCTGGTCCTGCTGCGCGAGTCCGCGGCCACCCTGGAACGGACCGCGCACGTCCTCGAACAGGCCCGCACCTCCCTGCTCCTGGGCAGACGGCTGCTGACCGCCGGCCGGGAGGCCGAGGCCGAGCACCGGCTGACCCGGGCCCGGGAACAGGGGCTGACGTGCGGGGCGCCCTGGATCGCCGACCGGGCGGGCAGGGCACTGCACACCATCGCGGGTTCCCAGGGCGCGGACGCGGTCGCCGCGCTGACCCGCACCGAACGCCGCGTCGCCGGACTGGCCGCCTGCGGCACCTCCAACCGGGCCATCGCCGAACGGCTGGAGGTCAGCGCCCGGGCGGTCGAGAAGCACCTCACCCAGGCCTACCGCAAGCTGCGCATCGACGGCCGTGCCGAACTCGCCCCGATGGCACGGCTGCTGTCCGAGGAGTGCCCCGACTCCCGTCCGTAGCCGGGGGAGGGCCGGGTCCGGCCGGGGGGTGCGTACCGTACCGAACCGAAGCCTCTCGGTACCGCCCGTAACCGTACCCCCCGGCCCGCGCCCACAGGGTTAGCGCGCGGGGGGATTGATTTCGTTGACACCTTTTACCGCATCTCCATACCTTCGTCATGGCGCTGATCGAACTGCGCGGACGACGGAGTCCGAATTTCAGAACGCCGTGTGAAGAACGCGTCGACGCCGTGTTGCGGCCGCGTTTCCGAGGGATTCGGCAGCAATACGGCCAGCCATGGAAGGGCATATATGAGCCAGGGTTTACCGGTGACCTTTTCCACTGTCCGGGACGGATACTTCAACCCGCCCCCGGAGACCCGGTCACTGCGCCGGACCGAACCGCTGACGCGCATGGAATTCGCCGACGGCCATCTCGGATGGCTCGTCACGGGCTATTCCGCCGCCCGGGCCGTCCTCGCCGACGCCCGCTTCAGCGCCCGCGGTGAGCTCAAGCACCCGCCGGTCCCGCGCGCCGCGACCCTGGACGAGGCCCCGGCGGCACCCCCCGGCATGTTCATCCAGCACGACGACCCCGAGCACCAGCGCTACCGCAAGCTGCTCGTCGGGCAGTTCACCGTCCGCCGCATGCGCCTGCTCACCGAATGGATCGAGAAGGTCACCGCGGAGCGGCTCGACGAGATGGAACGTCTCGGCTCCCCCTCCGACCTCTTCGAGCACTTCGCGCTGCCCATCCCCTCCCTCGTCATCTGCGAACTGCTGGGCGTGCCCTACGCGGACCGCGCCACCTTCCAGCACCACACCCACGTCTGGAGCAGCTTCGGCGAGTCCACCGAGGACGTCACCGCCGCCTTCCTGGAGCTGGGGGCCTACCTGGGCGGCCTGGTGCGCCTCAAGCGCACCGAACCCGCCGACGACATCCTCAGCGGACTGATCACCGCCGACCCCGACCTCACCGACGAGGAACTCACCTCGATCGCCTTCCTGTTGCTGGTCGCCGGCCACGAGACCACCGCCAACCAGCTCGCCCTCGGCACCTTCGCCCTGCTCGAACACCCCGAGCAGCTGGCCGCACTGCGCGCCGACCCCTCCCTGATCGAGGGCGCCGTCGAGGAGAGCCTGCGCTACCTGAGCATCGTCCACCACGGCCCCACCCGGGCCGCCCTGGAGGACGTGGAGATCGAGGGCACCCTCATCAAGGAGGGGGAGGTCGTGATGGTCTCCCTCGCCGCCGCCAACCGCGACCCCGAACGCTTCCCCGACCCGGAGTCCTTCGACGTGACCCGGCGCGCCGCCGGCCACCTCGGCTTCGGCCACGGCATCCACCAGTGCCTCGGCCAGCAGCTGGCCCGCATCGAACTGCGGGTCGGCTTCACCGCCCTGCTGGAGCGCTTCCCGCACCTGCGCCTGGCCTGCCCGCCCGAGGAGATCCGGCTCCGCCACGACATGCAGGTCTACGGCGTGTACGCGCTGCCCGTCGCCTGGTGACGGACGGCCCGCTGCGGGTCGGGGTCAGCCGGCGGCTGTGCTGCGGCGCCGGCATGTGCGCCCTGATCGCCCCCGAGGTCTTCGACCAGTGTGACGAGGGCCTCGTGGTCCTGCTCGACCCCGGCCCGCCCGCCGCCGCGCACGCCGCCGTGCGCGAGGCCGCCGACCAGTGCCCCTGCTCGGCGATCACCCTGCACACCGCTGGCTGACGCCTCCCCGCAGACCTCCCGCGCCCTGCGGGAGGGGCCCCGCGCAGGACGTGCCGCGCCCCTCCCGCAGGCCCGCGTCCCCCGGCGTCCCGGTCCGGGGCGCCCTTCCGCGCCCTCCGCGCGAGGCGCCCCACGCCCCCGCTCGTCCCTTTCCTCCCGAAAGTCAGGAACCTACCGTGGAACAGCACCTGTCACGCCGCCGCATGCTCGGACTGACGGCCCTCGGCGCGGCGGCCCTCGCGGGCAGCACCACCATCGGCGCCCCCCGGGCCCTGGCCGCCGACCGCGCCGACGACGCCGCGTTCGTCCCCGCCGTCGTCATCGGCACCGGCTACGGCGCCGCCGTCTCCGCCCTGCGCCTGGGCGAGGCCGGCATCCGCACGGTCATGCTCGAAATGGGCCAGCTGTGGAACCAGCCGGGCCCCGACGGCAACGTCTTCGCCGGCATGCTCAAGCCCGACAAGCGCTCCACCTGGTTCAAGAACCGTACCGAGGCCCCCCTCGGCAGCTTCCTCTGGCTGGACCTGGCCAACCGTGACATCGACCCGTACGCCGGTGTCCTGGACCGGGTCAACTTCGACCAGATGTCCGTGTACGTGGGCCGCGGCGTCGGCGGCGGCTCCCTGGTCAACGGCGGTATGGCGGTGGCCCCGAAGCGCTCGTACTTCGAGGAGGTGCTGCCGCGCGTCGACTCCACCGAGATGTACACCCGCTACTTCCCGCGCGCGAACTCCATGCTCCGCGTCAACCACATCGACGACGGCTGGTTCGAGAGCACCGAGTGGTACAAGTTCGCCCGGGTCTCGCGCGACCAGGCCCAGAAGGCCGGACTGGGCACCGTACACGTCCCCAACGTCTACGACTTCGACCACATGCGGCGCGAGGCGGCCGGTGAGGTCCCCAAGTCCGCACTGGCCGGCGAGGTCATCTACGGCAACAACCACGGCAAGCAGAGCCTGGACAAGACCTACCTGGCCGCCGCCCTGGGCACCGGCAAGGTCACCATCGAGACCCTGCACCAGGCCAAGACCATCCGGCAGCAGAAGGACGGCACCTACCTGCTGACCGTCGAGCAGCGGGACGCGGACGGCCGGCTGCTGGCCACCAAGGAGATCTCCTGCCGCCACCTGTTCCTCGGCGCCGGCAGCCTCGGCTCCACCGAACTGCTGCTGCGCGCCCGCGAGACCGGCACCCTGCCGAACCTCAGCTCGGAGATCGGTGCCGGCTGGGGCCCGAACGGCAACATCATGACCGCCCGCGCCAACCACGTGTGGAACCCCACCGGCGCCAACCAGTCCTCCATCCCCGCCCTGGGCATCGACGACTGGGACAACCCCCAGAACCCCGTCTTCGCCGAGATCGCCCCCATGCCCGCGGGCCTGGAGACCTGGGTCAGCCTCTACCTGGCGATCACCAAGAACCCCGAGCGCGGGACCTTCGCCTACGACGCGGCCACCGACCGGGCGGCCCTGCGCTGGACCCGCGACCAGAACACCCCCGCCGTCAACGCCGCGAAGTCGCTGTTCGACCGCATCAACAAGGCGAACACGACGATGTACCGCTACGACCTCTTCGGCAAGCAGCTGAAGGCCTTCTCCGACGACTTCACCTACCACCCGCTCGGCGGCTGCGTCCTGGGCAAGGCCACCGACGACTACGGCCGGGTGAACGGCTACAAGAACCTCTACGTGACCGACGGTTCGCTCATCCCCGGCTCCATCGGCGTGAACCCGTTCGTCACCATCACCGCCCTGGCCGAACGGAACATCGAGCGCGTGATCCGGCAGGACGTCACCGCCTCGTAGACCGGCGGCGGACGCCGGTCGGCACGCAGGGGAACGGTACGGGGGCTCTCCCCGGCATGCCCGCACGCCCGAAGGCGCTGCGGAACCAGCACACCAGCAGTAGTTCAACGGGTCGATGGAGCACACATGATGCGCGAGTCTGTTGCGAGGCCGGAGGAATCCGGGAACGGCGCACACGAGGTGATCGTGGCGATCGGGTCGGCACACCGCCCGCCGGAGGACACCGGCACGGGCGGGGCGTTCGACGCGGAATTCCTCGCGGAGGCCACCGGAGACCCGTCGGACCCCGCCCGGACCGATGCCCTGCCGCACGGGCCGGCCGGGGCGGAGACCTGGTGGGAGGCGCTGGAGGACGCCGGAGTCGTCCTGGCGGCGGCCTCCGGCCCGCGCACCGGCGTCTTCCTCGCCGTCCCCGGGGAGGAAGACGCGGAACTCCCGGGGCAGGAGGAGGCCGC
>NZ_JBEZWL010000198.1:0-10962 GCF_040648015.1 Streptomyces sp. NPDC029216
CGGGCCGCGGCCCGGGCTCCGCCGGGGCGGGTACGGGGGCGGGGGCCCCGCCGGGTTCCTCCTGCGCCTCAGCGGGCGCCAGCAGCCCGCCCGGCAGGATCACCACGGCGGCGGTGCCTCCGTACACCGAGCGCCGCAGCGTGACCCGGGCCTGGAGCTGGTCGGCCAGGTGGCCCACGACGAAGAGGCCCAGCCGGTGGGCGTTCTCGGCGAGGACGGAGTAGGGCGGCGCCGAGTGCAGGCGCTCGTTCATGGCCTCGTACCCGGCGGCCGAGACGCGCGGTCCGCGGTCCTCGACCTCGATCGACAGCCCGTCCGCGACGAGTTCGGCGCGGACGACCACCTTCGAGCGGGGCGGGGAGAACCGGGTCGCGTTGTCCAGCAGCTCCGCCAGCAGGTGGCTGATCTGGCTGATCGCGTGCGGCTGCACGCTCGCCTCGTCCAGGGCCTGCCGTTCGATCCGCCGGAAGTCCTCGACCTCGGCCGCGGCCTCGCGCAGCAGGTCGGCGACGCGCATGGGCTCGGTGTGCGGGTCCGGGATCTCGCCGCCGGCGAGGATGAGCAGGTTCTCGATCTGGCGCCGCATCCCCACCGTCAACTGGTCGGACCGCATCAACTGGGCCAGGAGCGCCTCGTCGTGGCCGAAGGTGTCCTGGAGCTCCTCGGTCAGGGTCAGCTGCCGGCTGACGAGGTTTCCGGTGCGCGCGGCGATGCCCGAGGCGAACAGGCCGAAGCCGTGCCGTTCGGCGGCGAGTTGCCGGTGCCCGTCGACGGACACGGCGACCACCCGGGCGAAGGCGTCGGCGATCTGCCCGACCTCGTCCTGGCGCCCCCACACGGCCGGCAGCGCCTGCGCGTCGACGGTCTCCCCGCGCTGGAGCCGGGCCACCACGTCGGGCAGCGTCTCCTCGGCGATGGCGACCGTACGGGTGTGCAGGCGGTTCAGCCGGCGCAGGACCGACCGCGTGGTGAGGACGACGACGACGGCGACCAGCAGCAGGGCGCCGCCGCTGGCCCCGATCAGCCAGTAGACCTCGGCCTCCAGCTCGGAGGCCTTCGCGTCGGCGTCCGCGAACACGCTGCGGGCCCGGCCGGCGGTGAGCTCGGCCAGCTGCGGGGCGAACGTGCGGTGCGCGGCGGGCCAGTCGTCGACGTCGGCCGGCAGCTTCGCGCCGGTCGCGGTGTCCCTGTGGTTCGCGACGACCGCGTTCTCGACGCGGAGCTTGGTCCGCCAGGCGTCCGAGGCGGTCAGCTTGTCGTACGCGGCCAGTTCGGCGGGCGGGAGGTACGGCACGATCCAGGTGTCGTACAGGTACCGGTGGGTGCCGACGGCGTCGAGGAACTGGGCGAAGCCGGTGGCCGCCAGCTCGCGGGAGGGTCCCGCCAGGGCGAGGGACGTGTCCTCGCGCGCGACCATCTCCGCGGCCGAGAACAGGGCGACGGCGGGCCTGCTCTCCTGGGCGAGCTCGGCGTCCTCCGCGTGGCTGAACTCGTCCTGGTAGGCGCGGATGATGTCGTCGATCACGCCGGTGTAGTAGTCGACGGCCTGTTCGGCGCTGCCGCTGTGGGCGTCCACGCGCTTGCGGTACGAGGCCAGCAGGTCGAGCCGCCCGCTCACGGCGTCGAGGCGGTCGACGCCCTCCCCGGAGTGCCGCACCCCGCTGTCTCCGGCGGTGCCGGAGAGCCGGAGGAACTCGGCCGCCGCCCGGTCGGTTTCGGCCCGGCTCACGCGCAGGGCGTCGTCGGCCGCCGGGGAGCCCGCCCAGCGGGCCGCGGTCATCGCCCGCTCCTCCTGCAGCCCGGCCATCAGCCTGACCAGGGGAACGCCGATCCGTTCGCCGGCCTCCACGTCGGAGCGCAGGTGCTCCGACTGGGCCAGCAGCCGCTGGGCGGTGACGGTGACCTGGGCACCCATCGCCACGGTGGGAACGACGGCCAGGCAGACCAGCATCGTGCGCAGGCGCACGGTGCGGCGGCGCCGGACGGGTGGCGGGCTCGGTGGGCCTTCGGGTGCCATGGCAGACATCGGTCCTCGGGAGCGGCGGAGACGGGCCTGGATGAGGGCATGGGGGAACTGCCGACACGGCCCTGTGGGGTGGGGATGCCGATCATATCCAGCCAGTACGAATAAACGGAGACCTTACTTCCATGCCTCTGCGTGGTAAGGGCGCCGAGCCGCCCTTCCGCCCCCTCGACCGTGTCGCCGAGCGGGTCAGCGCAGGGATTCCCTCGGGGGGCGCTCGCGCAGGGCGCCGTAGCCGATGAAGTAGGCCGGGACGCGATTGAGCCAGCGGGAGTCGGTGACCAGCTCCGTCATGCGCTTGGCGCGGCGGGGGTCGCCGAAGGCGGCGCGGCCGGCCAGCAGGGGGGCGATGACCTGGGCGTGTGCCAGGCGCTGGAAGCCCTGGGTCGCCACCGTGGTGGGCCAGCGGCGCAGTTGTACCCGGCGCACGTCGTGGAGCCCGACCGTGCCCTCGCGCAAGGGGCGCACCAGGTGGCGGGCCGCGGCCACGGCGTCCTGCACGGCCAGGTTGATGCCGATGCCGAACACGGGCGACATCGCGTGGGCCGCGTCGCCGATGCACAGCAGCCCCGGGCGGTGCCAGCGGCGGAGGCGGTCGAGCCGTACGTCGAGCAGTTTGACCTCGTCCCAGGAGGTGACGGCGCCGGCGCGGTCGGCCAGCCATGGTGCGGCCTCGGTGAAGCGGGTCATGAAGCGGTCCAGCCCTTCGGCGCGGCGCTCGGCGTCCGTTCCCTTGGGGATGAGGGCCGCGCACTGCCAGTAGTCGCCGCGGTCGATGAGCGCGGTGAAGAAGCGGTCGCCCAGGCCGCCGACGAGCCCGCTGGGGTCGTCGTCACTGCGCGGCAGGCGGAACCACCAGGCGTCCATGGGGCAGGCGAAGCCCTCCAGGCCGAGTTCCGGCAGGTCCCTGGCGAGCGAGCCGCGGCCGTCGCAGGCCACGGTCAGGGTGGCCCGCAGTTCACCGGTGCGGCCGTCCGCGGTGCGGTAGCGGACGCCCGTTACGCGGCCGCGCTCCATGAGGAAGGAGGTGGCCCCGGTGTCCATGCGCAGCCGGAAGGAGGGTTCCTTGCCCGCTTCGTCGGCGAGGAGGTCGAGCAGGTCCCACTGGGGCACCATCGCGATGTAGTTGTACTTGCCGTGCAGCGCCGCGAGGTTCCCGACCGTCACCAGGGACCGGTCCGGCCCGATGGGCAGTTGGACCGAGCTCACCCGGCGCTGCGGCAGCCGGGCGAAGCGGTCGGCGAGGCCGATGTCGTCCAGGAGCGAGAGGGTCGAGGGGTGCACGGTGTCGCCGCGGAAGTCGCGCAGGAAGTCCCCGTGCTTCTCCAGGACCGTCACCTCGACCCCGGCCCGGGCCAGCAGCAGCCCCAGCACCATTCCGGCCGGCCCGCCTCCCACCACGCAGCACGTCGTGCGTTCCTGTTCCACAGCGGCACATCCCTTCCCGGGAATCCAGGCGCTCGGTTCCGGCCGCCCGAGGTGACGACTCACAGGTAGGTGACTAGCATGGGCAGGGTAGGGCCGCCACCGCGGAAACGGTTATTTCACCTGCGGTGATGCACACGGCCCGCAGAATGAGCGATCCAGCCCCTGGGTCCGTGGCTCGAACAGCCACGTTGACGGCGGATGCGCCCCCACGTTTATCGGGCACATGGAAAACCTCCCTGCTGTGGACGAAAGGAGGCGGAAACCGCTTCGTGCCGCGGGAGCGGCACAGTTCCGAGAAGGGTTCTGAAACCATGCGAGCAATGAGAGTGAAGAGGCTCGTCGCGGCCTCCGCGATCGGAGTCATGCTGGCCGGCGGCGCCGCCCTCGGCGCGGCGGGCACGGCCTCCGCGGCGGTTCCCACCCACGCGGTCACCTACGTCAGCCACGGTGGATGGGACGACGACGACCACGGGTACGGCCACGGCTGGTACGACGACGATGACGACTGGGGCGGATGGTCTGACGACGACTGCGGCTGAACAGCCGAACGCCCAACACGCTGTGCGGGCCGCCGAGTCGACGGTCCGTGCAGTGGCGCGTCCGCAGCGGTGGCCGAGTTCCGCGAGTCCAGCCGTTCGCCGACATGACCTCGGCCGGCCCGACACGCTCGTGCCGCTCTTCCCGGACCACGAGGAGCTGCTCCGCCGCTACTGCCGCCCGGCCGGGCCCGACTTCTGGAAGCCGGTGACCAGGGTGAGCGGCAGGTAGTCCGTGTCGACGGACGGCGTCCAGCCGTGGGTCCGGTACGCGAGCGCCGCCAGTGCGAGCGGCAGGAGCGGGAGGAGGCTGCGCGGCCGGGCACCGGAGCCGGGCCGGGTGCTGTGGGCGAGCAGGAGTGCGGCCAGCCCGGAGTCGAAGGCCTCGCGGTCGCCGGCGGCCAGGGCGCGCAGGGCCCGCAGTCCCACGGCGTCCGGCCGGTCGAGGAGGTCGTCGCCGCTCTCCTCGGCGCGCACGCGGATCCGCTCCAGCCCTGCGTCGAGGGCCGCGAGCTTCTGCTGCGCGGTCGCCGGGAAGTCCGCGTCCTCGTCGTCGGTGTCATCGAAGACCTGGGCCATGAAGCCCTTGACGAGCTCGATCGCCGGATTGCCGGGCGCGTCCCCGTCCCACTCCTGGCGGGCGAAGTGGAACGCCTCCCCGTGCCGCGAGGTCGCGTCGCAGAGGACCGCGAGACAGAGGGCGTCCGTCCACTCCGAGGGAGAGACCCCGTCGTGCTCACCGCGTTCCCCGCCGGGCTTGTAGCTCATCCCGAAGTTCACGTGGTCGAGGAAGACGTGGAAGGAGTCGTAGGTGTTGTAGGCGGCGTACGCGACGGCGCCCGCCGCGGCCTCGGCCGCGTCCTTCAGGACCGCCTCCTCCTCGGGGCCGTCGAGGGCGGGCGTCCCGACGGACAGTGCGCCCAGGTGGTCGAGGAGCTCCTCCGCGATCAGCTGCCACTCGTACGTGGCCATCCGCCCGCCCCTCGACATCGAGCGGATCTGGCCCCCGATCCGGTTCTCGAAATCCTCGAGGGCCGCCGAAACCGCCGCTTCGCCCACCTGATGACGCTCTATCCGCACAGCCCACTCCTCGATCACCGACCTGGCACGCCCACCCTAGGCCCCGGGTCCGACAACGCACCGGGCGGCCCCGAACAGCGGTCCGCGGGGCGGGGCTTCGGGGGCGAGCCCCTCCCCCAGTGGCTGGAGACGGGTGCCGCGCGTCTGGACGCCGGCCGGCGGGGTGCCTCCCTGCGGCTGGATCCGGACGAGCTCGCGGCGCTGCGCGAGGGGTGCGCTCCCGGTGCGCGGGCCCTGGCGGGCGGCCGGGGGTAGGGGTGCTCCGTGTCAGTGGGGCGGCTGCGGCAGGGGTGGGAGGGAGGGTTCGTCCAGCCAGGACGCGCACACGGCGTCCGTCGGCGCGGCCGCGTGGCGGGACACGTGGGCGGTGAAGTCGGCCGTGGTGGCCACGCCGTGGCGGTGCCGTGCGGTCCAGTCGCGGAGCATGCGGAAGAAGGCCTCGTCGCCCAGGGCGCTGCGGAGCGCGTGGACGGTGAGGCCCCCGCGCTCGTAGAGGCGGTCGTCGAACATCAGTCTGCGGCCCGGGTCGGACAGCCGCAGGTCCTGCGGGCGGGAGGCGAGCATGCGGTGGGCGGCGGCCGCCAGTTCGTGTGCGGTGCGGCCGCCGGAGCGCTCCGACCAGAGCCATTCGGCGTATTTGGCGAAGCCCTCGTTGAGCCAGATGTGCCGCCAGTCGGCGACGGTCACGCTGTTGCCGAACCACTGGTGCGCGAGCTCGTGGGCGACGAGCCGTTCCGCACCTCGGGCGCCGTCCACGTGGTTGGCTCCGAACGCGGACAGGCCCTGGGCCTCCACCGGCACGTCCAGTTCCTCGTCGGCGACGACGACCGTGTACTCGCCGAAGGGGTAGGGCCCGAAAAGTTCCTCGAAGAGCCGCATCATGGCGGGCTGGCGGGCGAAGTCGTGGGTGAACCGCGGCAGCAGGCGCGCCGGCACGTGGGCGGTCTGCGGGACTCCGCCGGCTCCGGGGTCGTCGAGCGGCACCGTCCGGTACATGCCGACGGACAGGCCGACGAGGTAGCTGGAGGTGGGCGCGGACTGCTCGTACACCCAGGTGCTGGTGCTGGCCCGGGTGGTCCGGGTGAGCAGCCGCCCGCCGGCCGCCACGGTGTAGGCGGAGGGCGTGTTGAGCGAGATGTGGTACGAGGCCTTGTCGGCGGGCCGGTCGTTGCACGGGTACCAGGAGGGGGCGCCGACCGGCTGGCTGGCCACCAGCGCGCCGTCGGTCAGCTCCTCCCAGCCGATGCCTCCCCAGGGGCTGCGCACCGGCTTGGGGTTGCCGGACCAGTGGACCTCCACGGTGAACGCGGCGCCCGGGGGCAGCGGTTTGGCCGGCCGGACGCGGAGCCGGCCGGCGCGGTGGGTGTAGTGGGCGGCCCGGCCGTCGAGCAGGACCCGTCCCACTTTGAAGTCGGCCAGGTTGAGGTGGAATTCGGCCAGGGCGGCGGGTCCGGCGATGGCGCTGATGCGGACCCTGCCGGTGAGCCGGTTGGGGCCGGGCCGGTACTCCAGGGCGAGTTCGTACCGGTGCGCGCGGTAGCGCGGGTCGCCGTTGTCCGGGAAGTACGGGTCCGGTGCCGCTGTCCGCTGACCGCTCACTGCCGTTTCCGCTCCCTGCGCCTGCTCGTACGAGGTGCCCGTGGTTCCGGTGTGCCGGCCTGCCGCGAGCCGGCGGAGCGCGGGTTCAGGAGCGCCACGCCTCGATCGGGTTGCCCAGCCAGCGGGTGTCGTCGGGGACGGATTCCCCGGCCATCACGAGGGAGGCGGGGCCCACCGTGCTGCGGGCTCCGATCGTGCTCCCAGGCAGGACGATCCCGCCCGGGCCCAGGGTGGCGCCCTCGCGCAGCACCACAGTATCCGTCCGCAGGATCCGGTCGTGGAAGAGATGCGTCTGCAACACGCAGCCCCGGTTCACGCTGACGCCGTCGCCGAGCGCCACCAGGTCGGTCTCGGGCAGCCAGTGGCTCTCGCACCACACGCCCCGCCCGATCCGGGCGCCGAGCCCGCGCAGCCACAGCGTCAGCAGCGGCGTACCGGGCACGGATCCGGCCAGCCAGGGAACGGCCAGCACCTCCACGAAGGTGTCGGCCAGCTCGTCCCGCCACACGAAGGCGCTCCACAGCGGGTGTTCCCCGGGCCGGTGGCGGCCCACCAGCAGCCACTTGGCGGCCACGGTGGCCGCGCACGCGGCCGCGCCGGCGAGGAGCAGGACCGCGCCGGACAGCAGTGCCGCTCCCGCGGCGCCCGGACCGCCGGGCGCCGCGAGGGCGCAGAGCGCCGCGGCCGTCAGGACGGCCAGCGCGGCCGAGCAGAACACCGGGACGAGACGGCAGAGTTCGACGAGGCCGCGCGCCCACAGCAGACGGGCCGGCGGGTCGTAGGTACGGCCGAGCTCGGCGGCCGCCGCGGACCTGGGCAGCCGGACCGGCGGCAGGCCCAGGTAGGAGCCGCCCTTCTTGGCCTTCTTGGGCGTGGCGGACAGCACCCCCACCAGCCCGTCGTCGGGCACCGTGCGGCCCGGCGCGGTCATGCCGGAGTTGCCGAGGAAGGCCCGGCGGCCGATCTCGGAGCGTCCGATCCGCACCCATCCGCCGCCGAGTTCGCAGGGGGCGGTCAGGGTGTCGTCGGCGAGGAACGCGCCGTCGCCGACGGTGGTGAGGGTCGGCAGTCCGAGGACGGTGGACACCTCCGCGCGGCGGCCGACGCGCATGCCGAGCAGCCGCAGCCAGACCGGGGTGACCAGCGCGGCGTACAGGGGGAAGAGGGTGTCCCGTGCCAGGTCCATCAGCTGGGTGACCGCCCAGGCCTGCCAGCCGGTGCGGCTGTGCGTGGGATGGCTGCCCGTGCGCAGTCCGAGGCTGAGCGCCCGTACGCCGATCAGCACCAGGAGCGCGTACGCGGACCCGTAGGCGAGCGCCCCGGGCACCACCGCGAGCAGCGCCCCCCGAAGCGCCCGGCCGGGCCCCGCGTCGGCGGGGACGAACCGGCCCGCCACGCACAGGGCGGGCAGGGCGGCGAGCAGGGGCAGGGCGGTGAGGCCCACGCCGGTCGCCCCGTACATCGCGCGCCACAGGAGCGGGCGCGGCGGGCGCTGGCGGGGCCAGTCGTGTTTGGCCCGGCCGAGTTTGACGGCGGGGGCCCCGGCCCACCGCTGGCCGGTCGGAACGTGGCCGACGACGGCGGAACCGGGGGCCACCTCGGCCCGCTTGCCCACCCGGGCGCCGGGGAACAGCAGGCTGCGGGTGCCGACGACCGCGCCCGCGCCGACCCGGACCGGGCCGATCACGAGCTGGTCCCCGTCGAGCCAGTGCCCGCACAGGTCCACCTCGGCCTCGACGGCGCAGCCCCGGCCGAGCCTGAGCAGGCCCGTGACCGGGGGCAGGGAGTGCAGGTCCACCTCGGGGCCGACCCGGGCACCGAGGGCCCGCGCGTACCGTTCCAGCCAGGCTCCGGTCAGCGAGGTCGCGCCGGCGCACTCGGCGAGCCGCTCGGCGGTCCACAGCCTCAGGTGCACGCTCCCGCCCCGCGGATGGCGTCCCTCCGTCACCCCGCGCAGCAGCAGGCGGGCGCCGCCCGCCGCGATCGCGAGCCGGCCGGGCGGGCTCAGCAGCAGCGCCGCAGCGGCCGCGACGCACCACCACGGGGCGGTCGGCGCCCACGGGTAGGGGCCGAGGCGGTGCAGTACGTTGCCCAGGGCGAACAGCACCACCGACCAGCGCAGGCCGGGCAGGGTGAACAGCGGGAGCAGCAGCAGCGACTGGAGGATCCGGGAGCGCGCCGGCACCGGGGTGACGGTCCGGGGCGTGCCGTCCTCCTGGACGGACTTCTCCAGCCGCCGGGCCAGCTTGCGCAGGACGGGCTGCTGGTAGACGTCGAGGACGGCCGCGCCCGGGTAGCGGGTGCGCAGCAGGGTGGCGAGCCGGGCGGCGGCGAGGCTTCCGCCGCCGATCGCGAAGAAGTCGTCGCCGGCTCCGGTGACGGGCACGCCCAGGGCCTCGCTCCACTGTTCGGCGAGCCAGGCCTCGGTGCCGTACAGCTGCTCGGCGCCGGCGGTGGTCCCGGCTCCGGGCAGGGGCCAGGGCAGGGCGTCGCGGTCCACCTTGCCGGAGGTGCGGGTGGGGAGCGCGTCGACGGGGGCGAGCAGCGGGACGAGGGCGGCGGGGAGTTCGGCGCGCAGCCGGGCGAGCGCCGCCGCGTGGTCCCAGCCGTCCTGGGTGACGAGGTAGCCGACGAGGAGCTGGTTGCCGCCGCGTGCGGTGCGTACGGCGGCGGCCGCGCCGGAGACGCCGGGCAGGGCCTGGAGCGCGGCGTCCACCTCGCCGAGCTCGATGCGGCGGCCGCCGAGCTTGACCTGCTCGTCGGCGCGGCCGAGGAAGACGAGGCCTTCCGGTTCGGCGCGGACGAGGTCGCCGCTGCGGTAGGCGCGCGGCCAGCCGAGGGAGGGGAGCGGGGCGTACTTCTCGGCGTCCTTCTCGGGGTCGAGGTAGCGGGCCAGTCCGACGCCGCCGATCACGAGCTGGCCGCTGCCGCCGATCGGCACCGGTTCACCGGACTCGTCGACGACGGCGAGCTCCCAGCCGGCCAGGGGCAGGCCGATGCGGACCGGTTCCTCGCCGGTCAGGAGCGAGGCGCAGGCGACGACGGTGGCCTCGGTGGGACCGTACGTGTTCCAGACCTCGCGGCCCTCGGTGACCAGACGCCGGCTCAGCTCGGGCGGGCAGGCCTCGCCGCCGAAGATCAGCAGCCGGACCTCGTCGAGGCTCTCGGGCTCCCAGAGCGCGGCGAGGGTCGGGACGGTGGAGACGACCGTGATCTCCTGGTCCACCAGCCAGGGGCCGAGGTCGGCGCCGCCGCGCACCTGTGAGCGCGGGACGGGGACGAGGCAGGCGCCGTGGCGCCAGGCCAGCCACATCTCCTCGCAGGAGGCGTCGAAGGCGACGGACAGGCCGGCCATGACCCGGTCGCCGGGGCCGATCGGCTCCTCGGTGAGGAAGAGCGCGGCCTCGGCGTCGACGAAGGCGGCGGCGCTGCGGTGGGTGACGGCGACGCCCTTGGGCCGTCCGGTGGAACCGGAGGTGAAGATGATCCACGCGTCGTCGTCGGGTCCCGGCGGTGCGGACGGTGCGGCGCGGACCCGGCCGCCCGGGCGGCGGCCGCCGACCTCGATGCCGGGGCCGGCGCCGAGGACCGCGCTGACCCCGGCCTCGCCGAAGACGAGTTCGGCCCGCTCGTCGGGGTCTTCGGCGTCGACGGGGACGTAGGCGGCACCGGCGGCGAGTACGGCGAGGATGGCCGTGTAGAGGTCGTTGGTCCCGGACGGGATCCGTACGCCGACGCGGTCGCCCGGCCCGATCCCGCAGGCGGCGAGGACCCGTCGCCGCCGCTCGACCTCGGCGGCCAGGGCCCGGTAGGTCAGCCGGGCGGTGCCGTCGTCGAGGGCGGGCTCGTCGGGGTGGGCGCGTACGGAGGCCGCGAAGACGTCGACGAGGGTGCGGGGCGGGGCCGGGGGCCCGGCGGAGAACCGGGCGGACTTGGCGGCGGCCCCGTCGGGGGCGGATTCCCGCGGGCCGGCGGGCGGGGCGGGCGACCCGCCGTCAGCGTCGCCGTCTCCTCCGTCGCCGTCGAGCAGATCGAGTTCACCGCGCCCTGGTGTGAATGCCATCGGCCCTCGCGTCTCGCTCCCCGGAATCATCCGGAGCGCCGGCGGGCCCGGGTCTGCCCGGGTTGTTCCGTTCCGGCGCCGAACAACCCGTCAGCCTAGTGCGGCGGTGGGGCGATTCGGGTCGAAGCCCCGGGCGTGGCCGGGAAGGAACGGCCGGGAACTCGCCCGTACGGGCGCCGGCCGGACGCCGTCCGGGGGCGGACGGCCCTGCGGCGGCCGGTACGGGGCCCGGC
>NZ_JBEZWL010000199.1:0-10872 GCF_040648015.1 Streptomyces sp. NPDC029216
CCGCGGCCGGCGTCGGCGGGATCATCAAGATGGTCGAGGCCATGCGCCACGGCGTCCTGCCCCGGACCCTGCACGCCGAGGAGCCCTCCCCGCACGTCGACTGGACCTCCGGCGCCGTCCGCCTCCTCACCGAACCGGTGACCTGGACGGAGGACGGGCGGCTGCGCCGGGCCGCCGTCTCCTCCTTCGGGGTGAGCGGCACCAACGCCCACACCATCATCGAAGAGGCACCCGCGGTCCCCGTCCCGGCGGAGGACCCCGCCGGACCGCAGATCCCCGCCGCCGATCCGCTGCCGGTGGCCTGGACCCTCTCGGGCCGTGACACCACGGCCCTGCGCGAACAGGCCGAACGCCTCCTGCGGCACGTCCTCGGCCTCGGCGAGGTCAGCCCGGTGGACGTGGCCCACTCCCTGGCCGCCTCCCGGGCCGTCCTGGAGCACCGGGCCGCCGTGGTCGGCACCGAGCTGCCCGAACTCGTCGCCGGAGTCACCGCCCTCGCCGCGGCCGAGCCCGCCGCGCAGCTCGTCGAGGGCGTGGGCGGGCGCGAGGCCGCCACCGCGTTCCTGTTCTCCGGCCAGGGCAGCCAGCACCTGGGCATGGGCCGTGAACTGTACGCGGCCCAGCCGGTGTTCACCGCGGCCTTCGACGCTGCGTGCGCCGCCCTCGACCCGCACCTCGAACGTCCCCTGCGGGACGTGGTGTTCGGACAGGATCCGGGCCTGCTGGAGCGCACCGAGTACACCCAGCCTGCCCTGTTCGCCGTCGAAGTGGCCCTGTTCCGGCTGCTGGAGGCCTGGGGGGTGCGGCCCGACTTCCTCGCCGGGCACTCCGTCGGCGAGTACGCGGTCGCCCACGCGGCGGGCGTGCTGTCGCTCCAGGACGCGGCGAAGCTCGTGGCCCTGCGCGGCCGGCTGATGCAGACGCTCCCGTCCGGCGGGGTGATGGTCGCCGTCCAGGCCTCCGAGGCGGAGGTGCGGGAACTGCTGGCGGGCCTGGAGGACCGGGCCGGTGTCGGCGCCGTCAACGGGCCCGATTCCGTGGTGGTTTCGGGCGCCGCCGACACCGTGTCCGCCGTCGTGGACCGACTGTCCGCGGAGGGCCGCAAGACAAAGGCTCTCGCTGTCTCCCACGCCTTCCACTCACCCCTGATGGACCCGATGCTGGCCGCGTTCCGGGCCGCCGTCGAATCCGTCGCCTTCGCACCCCCGCGACTGCCGGTCGTCTCCACCCTCACCGGAGGCCCGGTCACCGCCGAGGAGTTCTGCTCACCCGACTACTGGGTCCGCCACGTCCGCGACGCGGTCCGCTTCGCCGACGCCGTCGGCTCCCTCGCCGCCGAAGGCGTCGCCACCTTCCTGGAAGTGGGCCCCGGCGGAGTCCTGACCGCCCTGGCCCAGCACGTACTCGACGACACCCACGTCCTCGTCCCCCTGCTGCGCACCGACCGCCCCGAGCACCTGGCCGTCACCACCGCCCTCGCCCGGCTCCACGTCCACGGCACCCCCGTCGACTGGGCCGCCGTGCACGCCGGCCGCGGCGCCCGCCGCATCGACCTGCCCACGTACGCCTTCCAGCGCCAGGACTACTGGCTCGAACCCGCCGCCCCCGCCGGCCGCCGCTCCCCGATCGAGGACTGGCAGTACGGCATCACCTGGAAGCAGCTGAGCACCCCGGCCGCAGGCCCCGCCGACGGGCACTGGCTGCTGGTGGCCCCCGCCGACGGCGCCGACCCCGCCGCCGCCGACATCGCCGGTGCGCTCCGGGAGGCGCTCGCGGCCCGCGGGGCCCGCACCACCACCCTGACCGTGGACGCCGCCGAGGACCGCGAGGCCCTCGCCGGCCGGCTGCGGGAGGCCGCGGCCGGAGCCACCCCCCGTACCGTCGTGTCCCTGCTGGCCCTGGACCGGCGCCCCGCCGCCGGACTGGCCGCACTCGCCGGCGGCGACGCCGCCACCCTCACCCTGATCCAGGCCCTCGGCGACGCAGAAGTCGAAGCCCCCCTGTGGTGCGCCACCCGCGGCGCCGTCGGCACCTCCCCCCAGGACCCGCCGACGTCCCCCGCCCAGGCCCGGACCTGGGGCCTCGGCCGGGTCGCCGCACTGGAACACCCGGCCCGCTGGGGAGGTCTCGTCGACCTGCCCGCGGACTGCGACCGCACCGCCCTGGACCGGCTGCTCGGCATCCTCACCGCCGAGGGCCCCGAAGACCAGCTCGCCGTACGCCCGGGCGGAGTGTTCGCCCGCCGCCTCGCCCGCACCCCCGACGCCGAAACCCGGCGCGCCGGGGAATGGCGGCCCCGGGGCACGGTCCTGATCACCGGCGGGACCGGCGCCCTCGGCGGACAGGTCGCCCGGCTCCTCGCCGGACGCGGCGCCGACCACCTCGTCCTCGCGGGCCGTCGCGGCCCCGCCGCCGAGGGCGCCGCCGAACTGGCCGCAGAACTGGAGGCACTCGGGGCCCGGGTGACCGTCGCCGCCTGTGACGTCGCCGACCGGCAGGCCCTCGCCCGGCTCCTCGGCGAACTGACCGGCCCGGCCGCCGAACAGCCCCTCACCGCCGTCGTGCACACCGCCGGCACCGACACCCCCGGACTGCTGGCCGACACCGACCCGGCCGCCTTCGACACCGTCCTGGCCGCGAAGGCCGCCGGCGCCGTCCACCTCGACGCGCTCCTGCGCGAACTCCCCGACACCCACCCGCTCGACGCGTTCGTGCTGTTCTCCTCCATCGCCGGGGTGTGGGGCGCGGGCGGGCAGGCCGCCTACAGCGCCGCCAACGCCCACCTCGACGCGCTCGCCGCCGCCCGCCGCGCCGACGGTCTGCCCGCCACCGCGCTGGCCTGGGGCCCGTGGGCCGGCTCCGGTATGGCCGCCACCCCCGAGATCGCCGACAGCCTCCGCAAGCGCGGCCTGGAACCCCTGGCCGCCGACTCCGCCCTCACCGTCCTCGACCGGGCCGTCGGCCGCGGCGCGACGGCCGTGACCGTCGCCGACGTCGACTGGGCCCGCTTCGCCCCGACCTTCACCCTCGGGCGCCCCAGCCCCCTCCTCACCGGCCTGCCCGAGGTCCGCGACACCGCGAACGGCCGCCCCGCGAGCTCCGACGGGGCCGACGACACCGCCCGGGCCCTGCGCCGCACCCTCGCCCAGGCCGACCCCGCCGACCGGGACCGCACCCTCGTGGAACTCGTCCGGGCCGAGGCCGCCGCCGTACTCGGCCACCCCGGCCCCGGGGCCGTCGAACCGGGACGCGCCTTCCGCGACCTCGGCTTCGACTCCCTCACCGCCGTGGAACTGCGCAACCGGCTGGTCCGCGCCACCGGACTGGCCCTGCCCACCACCCTCGTCTTCGACCACCCCTGCGCCCTCGACCTCGCCGGCCGGCTCCTCGTCGAACTCCTCGGCACCCCGGAGCCGTCCGGGACCGCCGCCACCCGGGCCGCGGCCGACGAGGAACCGGTCGCGATCGTCGCGATGAGCTGCCGCTACCCCGGCGGCGTCCGCTCGCCCGAGGAGCTGTGGCGGCTGGTGGAAGAAGGCACCGACGCCATGTCCGTCTTCCCCGACAACCGCGGCTGGGACCTCGACGCCCTCTACCACCCGGACCCCGACCACCCCGGCACCACCTACGCCCGGGCCGGCGGCTTCCTCTACGACCTCGCCGACTTCGACGCCGCGTTCTTCGGCATCTCCCCGCGCGAGGCCACCGCCATGGACCCGCAGCAGAGGCTGCTCCTGGAAACCTCCTGGGAGGCCTTCGAACGGGCCGGCCTGGACCCGGCGACCGTACGCGGCAGCCGCACCGGCGTGTTCATCGGCTCCGGCTACCAGGACTACCTCCGGCGCGGCCTCGCCGTCCCCGAAGGAGTCGAGGGCTACCTCGGCACCGGCAACGCCGCCAGCGTGGCCTCCGGACGCATCGCCTACACCCTCGGCCTCGAAGGCCCGGCCGTCACCGTGGACACCGCCTGCTCCTCCTCCCTCGTCGCCCTGCACATGGCGGCGCAGGCCCTGCGCCAGGGCGAATGCGAACTGGCCCTCGCCGGCGGCGTCACCGTGATGTCCAGCTCGGGCGCCTTCGTCGAGTTCAGCCGCCAGCGCGCCCTGGCCGCCGACGGCCGGTGCAAGGCCTACTCGGCCGACGCCGACGGCACCGGCTGGGGCGAGGGCGTCGGCATGCTGCTCGTGGAACGGCTCTCCGACGCCCGCCGCAACGGCCACCCCGTCCTCGCCGTGATCCGCGGCTCCGCCGTCAACCAGGACGGCGCCTCCAACGGCCTCACCGCCCCCAGCGGCCGGGCCCAGCAGCTCGTCATCCGCCAGGCCCTCGCCAACGCAGGCCTGTCCACCGCCGACGTCGACGCCGTCGAGGGACACGGCACCGGCACCCGCCTCGGCGACCCCATCGAAGCCTCGGCCCTGCTGGCCACCTACGGGCAGGAACGCGACGCCGACCGGCCCCTGTGGCTGGGCTCCCTGAAGTCGAACATCGGCCACACCCAGGCCGCCGCCGGAGCAGGCGGCATCATCAAGATGGTGCAGGCGCTGCGCCACGGCCTGCTCCCCAGGACCCTGCACGCCGACGAGCCCACCCCGCACGTCGACTGGACCGCCGGCGCCGTCCGGCTGCTCACCGCCCCCGTCACCTGGGAGCCGGACGCCGACGGCCGGCCCCGCCGCGCCGGCGTGTCCTCCTTCGGCATGAGCGGCACCAACGCCCACGTCATCATCGAGGAAGCACCCGGCCCCGACCCCGACCCCGTGGCGGACACCGCCCCGGCCGGCGCCCCCGCACCCCTGCGCGCGGCCGCCACCGCGCTGCCGCTCGCCGCCCGCACCGTCCCCGCCCTGGAGGAACAGGCGGCCCGCATCGCCGCCCTCCTGCGCGAGAACCCCGACACGACCCCCGGCGACACCGGCTACGCCCTCGCCACCACCCGCACCCCCTTCGCCGAACGCGCCGTGGCCGTCGGCGAGGACCGCGACGAGCTGATCGCCGCCCTCGACGCGCTCGCCTCCGGCGCCTCCCACGCCGGCGCCGTCCGCGGCACCGCCACCGCCCCCGCCCAGCCCGTGTTCGTCTTCCCCGGCCAGGGCTCCCAGTGGCCCGGCATGGCCGTCGGACTCCTCGACACCTCCGAGGTCTTCCGCGACCGGATCGCCGCCTGCGGCCGGGCCCTGGCCCCCCACGTCGACTGGGACCTCGAAGACGTCCTGCGCGCCGCCGACGGCGCCCCGGCCCTGGAGACCCCCGACGTCGTCCAGCCCGTGCTGTGGGCCGTGATGGTCTCCCTCGCCGAACTCTGGCGCTCCTGCGGGGTCCGCCCCGCCGCCGTCGTCGGCCACTCGCAGGGCGAGATCGCCGCCGCCGTCGTCGCCGGAGCCCTCACCCTCGACGACGGCGCTCGCCTCGTCGCCCGCCGCAGCGCCCTCCTGCTGCGCCTGTCCGGACAGGGCGGCATGGTCTCCCTCCCCCTGCCGGAGACCGAGGCCGGCGAGCGCATCGCCCCCTGGCAGGGCCGCCTCTCCGTGGCCGCCGTCAACGGCCCCCGCACCGTGGTCGTCGCCGGGGACCCCGAGGCACTGGCCGAACTCCTCGAAGCCTGCGCCGCCGACGGCGTACGCGCCAAACGGGTCCGGGTCGACATCGCCTCGCACTGCGCCCAGGTCGAATCCCTGCGCGAGGAACTCGCCGGGGAACTCGCCGCGCTGACGCCCGCCGCGCCCGCGGTCCCGTTCTACTCCACGGTGACCGGCGAACCCCTCGACACCCCGCCGGACACCGCCTACTGGTACGCCAACCTCCGCCGGACCGTCCGCTTCGAACAGGCCGCACGAAGGCTGCTGGCCGACGGACACCGGGTGTTCATCGAGGTCAGCCCGCACCCCGTGCTGGTCTACGGGCTCCAGGACACCCTCGACGACACCCCCGCGGAGACCCCCGCCACCGTCCTCACCACCCTGTCCCGGCACGAAGGCGGCGCCCGCCGCTTCCTCACCTCCCTCGGCGACGCCCACGCGCACGGCGTCCCCGTCGACTGGAAGACCGTCCTCGGCGGCGAGGGCACCGGGGCCGTGGACCTGCCCACCTACCCCTTCCAGCGGCAGCGGTACTGGCTCGACGCACCCGACACCGCCGCCGGCCCGGCCCCCGACCCCGGATCCGCCACCGACACCGCGTTCTGGGCCGCCGTGGCCGGCGGAGACCTCACCACCCTCGCCCGGGAACTGGACATCGACGAGGACGCCACCCTGCGCACCGCCCTCCCGGCCCTCAACGCCTGGCACCAGGGCCGCCGCGACGAGGCCGCCGCGGAAGCCTGGCGCTACCGCATCGCCTGGAAGCCGGTGGCCGACCCCGCACCGCCCACCGCCCTCGGCGGGGTCTGGCTGGCCGTCGTCCCCCGCGAGCTGCCCGACGACCCCGCCGTGAACCTGGCGCTGGACTCCCTCGCCGCACACGGCGCCGAGATCGTCCGCCTGGACGTGGCCGGCGACGCCGACCGCCGCAGCCTCGCCGACGCGCTGCGAGCGGCAGCCCGCGACACCACCGGAGTCCTGTCCCTGCTGGCCCTCGACGAACGCGCCCACCCCGAGCACCCCGCCGTCCCGATCGGCCTCGCCACCACCCTGCTCCTCGTCCAGGCGCTCGGCGACGCGGGCCTGGACGCCCCCCTGTGGTGCCTGACCCGGGGCGCGGTCTCCACCGGCCCCGCCGACCCCGTCCGCGCCGTCCGCCAGGCACCCGTGGCCGCCCTGGGCCGGGTCGCCGCCCTGGAGCACCCCGGCCGGTGGGGCGGCCACATCGACCTGCCCGACGGGGTACGGGCCACCGACGGCCGCACCGGCCGCAGGCTCGCCGCCGCCCTCACCGGCGCCGGCGGCGAGGACCAGCTCGCCCTCCGCGCCGACGGCCTCCTCGCCCGCCGGATGCTCCGCGCCACCGGCGCCGAGGCACCCGCCGGCCCCGGCTGGCAGCCGCGCGGCACCGTCCTGGTCACCGGCGGCACCGGCCACATCGGCGGCCACGTCGCCCGCTGGCTCGCGGGTGCCGGCGCCGCCCACCTGGTGCTGGCCGGCCGCCGGGGCCCCGACGCCGAAGGCGCCGCGGAACTCGCCGCCGAACTGGAGGCCCTGGGCGCCGGCGTCACGCTCGCCGCCTGCGACATGGCCGACCGCGAGGACGTGGCCCGGCTCCTGGACTCCCTCGACGCCCTGCCCCCGCTGAGCGCCGTGGTGCACGCCGCGGGCACCGGCACGCCCGCCATGCTCGCCGACACCACCGTGGCCGACTTCGACTCCCTCCTGGGGGCGAAGGCGGCGGGCGCCGCCCACCTGGACGAACTCCTCGCCGACCGGGAACTCGACGCCTTCGTGCTGTTCTCCTCCGGAGCCGCCGCCTGGGGCAGCGGCGCCCAGTCCGGGTACGCGGCGGCCAACGCCTTCGTGGACGCCCTCGCCGAGGACCGCCGGGCCCGCGGCCTGACCGCCACCGCCATCGCCTGGGGCGCCTGGGGCGGCGGCGGCATGGTCGACCGGGCGGCCGAGGAGCGGCTGCGGCTGCGCGGGCTCGACCCCATGGACCCCGGCCTCGGGGTGCTGGCCCTGCGCCGCGCGGTCGAACGGGGCGACACCACCGTGGTCGTCGCCGAGGTGGACTGGGCCCGGTTCGTCCCCGGCTTCACCGCCGCCCGGCCCAGCCCCCTGATCGCCGACCTGCCCGAGGTGCGCCGGCTGACCGCCGCCGAGGAGAGCGGCGCCGACGCCCCGGCCGACGGCGAACCGCCCTTGCTGCGCCGGCTCGCCGGGCTCTCCGGGGCCGACCCGGCCCCGGCCGTGCTGGAGTTCGTACGCTCCGAGGCGGCCGCCGTACTCGGCCACCCCTCCGCCGACGCGGTGGGGGAGCGGCAGGTCTTCCTGGAACTCGGCTTCGACTCCCTCACCGCCGTCCGGCTCGCCAAGCGCCTCGGCCGGGCCACCGGCAGGAAACTGCCCGGCACCCTGGTCTTCGACCACACCACCCCCGCCGCCCTGACCGCCCACCTCCTCGAACTACTGGACCTGCGCCCCGGCGGCGGCCCCGCCACACCGGCCGACACCGCCGACTCCTCCGGGGAGGACCTGCTCGTCGGCCTCTACCGGCGGGCGGGCGAACTGGGCCGCCTCACCGAGGGCATCGAGATGGTCACCGCGGCGGCCCGGCTGCGGCCCGTCTTCGACGCCGCCGACGCGGACCGCAACCGGCCCGTCCCCGTCCGCCTGGCCCACGGCGACGAAGGCCCCCACCTGGTCTGCTTCGGCCCCTACATGGCCCCCTCCGGAGTCCACCAGTACGCCCGCTTCGCGGCGGCGTTCGGCGGCCGGCGCAGCATCTGGGGGCTGCCCGAGCCGGGCTTCGGCCCGGGCGAGTCACTGCCCCGCGACGTCGAGGCCCTCGTCGAGGTCCACGTCGGGGCCGTCACCGCCTGCGCGGGCGAGGAACCGGTGGTCCTCGTCGGCTACTCCTCCGGCGGCTGGGTGGCGCACGCCGTCGCCTGCCGGCTGGAGCAGCTCGGCCGGCCCGTCGAGGGCATCGTGATGCTCGACAGCTTCACCCGGAGCCGCGGCATGGGCGACCGGTTCCAGGCCGCGGTGGTACGGGAGCAGTCCGACCGCTTCGAGTTCATCTCCGCACCCGGCACCCAGCTCACCGCGATGGGCGGCTACCTCACCCTCTTCCAGGACTGGAACGCCCCCGAGGCCGCGGCCCCCACCCTCGTCGTCCGCGCCGCCGACTGGATGGCGGACGGCGCGGACCCGGCCGCCGACCGGACCGACGACCGCCCGCCCGCCCCGGAACACGCCCAGACCGTCACCGAAGTGCCCGGGAACCACTACACGCTGATGGAGCGCCACGCCGAGTCCACGGCCACCGCCGTCGACGAGTGGATCCTCAAGCTGCCCTGAACCGCCCGGCCCCTGCCCCCTCCGTGAAAGGACACGACCGCTCCGTGAACACCCCGACCACCACCGACAGCAGCCTGTGGATACGCCGGTTCCAGCCGAGGCCCGACAGCTCCGTCCGGCTGGTGTGCCTGCCGCACGCCGGCGGATCCGCCAGCTTCTACCTGCCCGTGGCCCGCGCCATGCCGGACTTCGCCGACGTCCTGTGCGTCCAGTACCCCGGCCGGCAGGACCGGCGCACCGAGCCCCTCGTCGACAGCATCCCCGAACTCGCCGACCAGGTCTTCACCGCCCTGCTGCCCTGGGCGGACCGGCCGCTGGCCTTCTTCGGGCACAGCATGGGCGCCTCCGTCGCCTTCGAGGTCGCCCGCCGCTTCGAGCGGGACAAGGGCATCGTGGCGGCGGCCCTGTTCGCCTCCGGCCGCCGCGCCCCCTCCGCGTACCGCCACGAGACCGTGCACCTGCGCGACGACGAGGGCCTGATCGAGGAGGTGAAGAGCCTCAGCGGCACCGACACCCAGCTGCTCGGCGACGAGGAGGTGCTGCGGATGATCCTCCCGGCCATCCGCGCCGACTACCGGGCCGCGGAGACCTACGCCCCCGAGCCGGGGGAACGGTTGCGCTGCCCCGTGCTCGCCATGGTCGGCGCCGAGGACCCGAAGGTGACCGTGGCCGAGGCCGCCGCGTGGGCCGAACACACCGAAGGCCCCTTCGATCTGAGGGTGTTCTCCCCGGGCCACTTCTACCTGGTCCGCGACCACGCCGAGGTGATCGGGGCCATGGCCGACCGCCTCCGCACCGTCCTGCAGAAGTGACGACCGGTCACATCACCTATCTGCGCTGCCCGTTCTCGAAGTAGGCGGCCAGCAGCGGATCGAGCGGCGGGACCCTGCGCGGGGTCCCGCCGTCCCGCAGCGACTCCGTCGCCCCGTACCCCGCGGCCACCGCCATCCGGGCGGCGACCGGCGAGGTGTCCGTGCGCCCGCCCTCCCGTACGAAACGCAGGAACTCGTCGATCAGCAGCGGGTCCGCCCCGCCGTGCCCGCCCTCCGACGGGACCGGCGGCACGGGGTGGCGGGCGTCCGGCTCGGCCCGGTAGGACGAACGCCGGGTGTTCCAGACCCTGACCTCGCCGCCCGGGCCGTCCCCGAAGTTCTCCAGCCGGCCGGCGTCCCCGATGACGGTGTAGTTGCGCCAGTAGTCGGGGGTGAAGTGGCACTGCTGGTAGGCGGCGAGGACCCCGTTGCCCAGGCGGAGGTTCATCAGGGACACGTCCTCGACGTCGATCACCGGGTTGAGGTCCCGCTGGGTTCCCGGCGGCCAGTGCCCCGCCTCGGTGTACCAGTCGGCGGCCTTGGGCTCGCCCGGAGCCCGGCGGTGGGGGATCGCGCCGTAGACCATCAGATCGCCCAGCGCCTGCACGTCCTCGGTGTAGGAGCCCGCCAGCCAGTGCAGGACGTCCAGGTCGTGGGCGGCCTTCTGCAGCAGCAGACCGTGGGTGAAGCGGCGTTCGGCGTGCCAGTCCTTGAAATACCAGTCGCCGCCGTAGCCCACGAAATGCCGGATCCACACCGTCTTCACGGTCCCGACCACGCCCCGCGCGATCAGCTCCCGCATCAGCCGGACCACCGGCATGTGCCGCATGTTGTGCCCCACGTACAGGCGGGTGCCCGTCTCGTACGCCGTGCGCAGGACCTCGTCACAGCGCTCCACGCTGATGTCGAGCGGCTTCTCGACGAAGACGGGTTTCCCGGCCCGCAGGGCGCACCGCGCCAGACCGGCTTGGGTGTGGTCGGGGGTGAGGACCAGGACGGCCTCGATCCCAGCGTCCCCGATCACCTCCCGCGGGTCCGCGCAGACCCGCGCGCCGGGGAACGCCCCGGCGGCCGCGGCACGGGCCCGCGGGTCGGGATCGGCGACCGCGGCCACC
>NZ_JBEZWL010000200.1:0-10620 GCF_040648015.1 Streptomyces sp. NPDC029216
GGATTTCGCGCAGCGAAATTCCAGCCCGCGCGGCGTTTGAGCGCACGGGCGCGCAGCGCACGTACGGGGTCCGGGGCTTGCCCCCAGGGAACGGGCGAAGGGCGGGTAGGGGACCAGCCCCGCGCAGCGGCACACCCGGCACCCGGACCCCCGCACGCGGCCAAGCCATCGCAAACCGTCCAGGACGGGAAGGGAACCCCATGCTCGACCACCTCATCCGCGGAGCGACCGTCGTAGACGGCACCGGCGCCCCCGCCCGCGTCGCAGACGTCGGCATACGCGACGGCCGCATCGCCGTCATCGCCGCCCCCGGCACCGTCGACGAGGAGGCCCGCACCAGCGAGGACGCCGACGGGCTGGTGCTCACCCCGGGGTTCATCGACCCCCACACCCACTACGACGCCCAGCTGTTCTGGGACCCGTACGCCACCCCCTCCATGAACCACGGCGTCACCACCGTCGCCGGCGGCAACTGCGGTTTCACCCTGGCCCCCCTCAACCCCGACCGCCCCGAGGACGCCGACTACACGCGCCGCATGATGAGCAAGGTCGAGGGCATGGCCCTCGCCGCCCTGGAGGAGGGCGTCGACTGGTCCTGGTCCGGCTTCGGCGAGTACCTCGACGCCCTGGAGGGGCGGATCGCCGTCAACGCCGGGTTCATGGTCGGCCACTGCGCCCTGCGCCGCCACGTGATGGGGGAGGACGCCACGGGCGGCACCCCCACCCCCGCCCAGCTGGACCGGATGCTCGCCCTCCTCCACGACGCCATGGACGCCGGCGCCTGGGGCCTGTCCACCACCCAGTCCTCCACCCACTCCGACGGCGACGGCGCCCCCGTCCCCTCCCGGCACGCCGGACCCGCCGAACTGCTCGCGCTCGCGCGCGCCGTCGCCGACCACGAGGGCACCCAGCTCGAAGCCATCGTCGCGGGCTGCCTCGACCAGTTCTCCGACGAGGAGATCGACCTCTTCGTGGACATGAGCGCGGCCGCCGGGCGGCCCCTCAACTGGAACGTCCTCACCATCGACGCCTCCGTCCCCGAACGCGTCCCGCGCCAGCTGATCCCCAGCGAGCGCGCCCGCAAGGCCGGCGGCCGGATCGTCGCGCTGACCATGCCGATCCTCACGCCCATGAACATGTCCCTCGGCACGTTCTGCGCCCTCAACCTCATCCCCGGCTGGGGCGAGGTCCTCGGGCTCCCCGTCCCCGAGCGGATCGAGAAGCTCCGCGACCCCGGCGTGCGCGCCGAGATGCTGCGCCGCGCCGACAGCAAGGAGGCCGGGGTCTTCCGGCGCCTCGCCGACTTCGGGCGGTACGTCATCGGCGACACGTACAGCAAGGAGAACGAGGGGCTCAGCGGACGCGTCGTCGGCGACATCGCCGCCGAACGCGGGCAGGACGCCTTCCAGTGCCTCGTCGAGATCTGCGCCAACGACGGGCTGCGCACCGTCCTGTGGCCGATGCCCACCGACAACGACCCGGCGACCTGGGCCCTGCGCGCCGAGACCTGGCAGCACGAGGACGTCATGCTCGGCGGCTCCGACGCGGGCGCGCACCTGGACCGGATGTGCGGGGCCCCGTACACGACCCGGTTCCTCGGCGACTGCCTGCGCGGCCGCAAGCTGGTGCCGCTGGAGCAGGCGGTGAAGATGCTGACGGACGACCCGGCGCAGCTGTTCGGGCTGCGCGAGCGCGGCCGGATCGCCGAGGGCTGGCACGCGGACCTGGTCCTCTTCGACCCGGAGCGCATCGAGGCCGGCCCGGCCACCCTGGTCCACGACCTGCCCGGCGACAGCCCGCGCCTGGACTCCCGGGCGATCGGCATCGTGTCGGTGCGGGTCAACGGCGTCGAGACCGTCCGCGACGACGAGGTGACCGGCGCGATCCCGGGGATCGTGCTCCGGTCGGGCCGGGACACGAGGACGGTGAGCACCCGATGAACCGGGACGGCGCAGGGCAGAAGCTCTACATCGGCGGGGAGTGGGTCGAGCCCGGCGGGGGCCACTACGAGGTGGTCAACCCGGCGGACGAGTCCGTGGTGGGCCTGGCCCCCGAGGCCTCGCGGGCGCAGGTCGAGGAGGCCGCCCGCGCCGCCGCGAAGGCCTTCGGCCCGTGGTCGCGCACGGCGCCCGAGGAGCGGGCGGCGATCCTGGACCGGGCCGCGGACGTCATCCAGCGGGAGTTCGAGCCGTGGGCGGAGCTCGCCCGGGCGGAGACGGGCGCCCCGACCGGGATCGCGCGAGGGATGCAGGTCGGGGTGGGCGTGGCGCGCTTCCGGCGGTACGCGAAGGGCGCGCTGGAGCCGGTGGAGCGCGGGCTCCCGCCGCAGGTCACCGAGGCCGGGCCGATGGGGCGGGCGAGCGTGCTGGGCGCGCTGGAGGTGCGCCAGCCGGTCGGGGTGGTCACGTGCATCACCTCGTACAACAACCCCTGGGCGAACCCGGCGGGCAAGGTGGCCCCGGCGCTGGCGATGGGGAACACGGTGGTGGTCAAGCCGGCCCCGCAGGACCCGCTGTCGGTGTTCCGGATGGCGGAGGCGCTGGCCGAGGCCGGGCTCCCGCCGGGGGTGGTGAACGTGGTCTCGGGGCAGTCGGTGGAGGTCGGCGAGGCGGCGGTGGACTCCCCGTACGTGGACATGGTGTCCTTCACCGGCTCGACGGGGGTGGGGCAGCGCATCGCGGAGGTCTGCGGGCGGTCCATGAAACGGCAGCTGATGGAGCTGGGCGGCAAGGGCGCGGCGGTGGTCTTCGAGGACGCCGACCTGGACGCGGCGGTGAGCGGGATCGGGACGACCTTCTCCTTCTACAGCGGCCAGATCTGCACGGCGCCCACGCGGGTGATCGTCCACCGGTCGGTGTACGGGGCCCTGGTGGAGAAGCTGACGGGGTACCTGGCGTTCATGAAGGTGGGGGACCCGGCGGAAAAGGGGACGGTGGTCGGCCCGGTGATCTCGGCCGCGCACCGGGACCGGGTGGAGTCGTACGTGGAGCTGGGGCGGAAGGAAGGGGCCCGGATCGCGTACGGCGGGGAGCGGCCGGTGGTGGGGGAGGGCGCGGGCAGGGGCAAGGGCTTCTACGTGGCGCCGACGCTGCTGGTGGACTGCACCAACGACATGCGGGTGGTGCGGGAGGAGATCTTCGGGCCGGTGGTCGTGGTCGTCCCCTTCGACGGGGGCGAGGACGAGGCGGTCGCCCTGGCCAACGACAGCGACTACGGGCTGATCAGCTACGTGTGGTCCGGCGACGCGGCGCGGGCCTTCCGGGTGGCGCGCCGGCTGCGCTCGGGCGGGGTCGGCGTGAACACGACCGGCCGGAACATGGAGGCCCCGTTCGGCGGGTTCAAACGGTCGGGGGTCGGCCGGGACGTCGGCTCGTACGCGCTGCACGCGTACAGCGAGGTGCAGTCGGTGGTCTGGACGACGTGACGGGGACGGGTCCCCCGGGGTGTCCGCCCCGGGGGACTGCGGCTATCCGGGCTGCGGCCAGGCGTAGCCGAGGGACTCGGCCAGCTCCCGGTTCCCGCCGGCCACCCTGGCGTACGTCTTCGGGTCGGTGCCCTCCAGCCGGGCCAGCGCCGCTCCGGCCTGCGTCTCGGGCGGGCGGCCGTCGTCGGGCAGCTGCCATTCGAACATCAGGCTGGGGCCGGTGTCCTCTGCCGGTTCCGGCGGGGCGGGCCGGTAGAGGAAGTTCACGATCACCGTGTCCGGGTCGCGCCAGCCGGTGGTGGCCCGGATCCAGCCGAGGTCCCAGCGGGCCCGCAGCTCCGGCCGTTCCCGCAGCCCGGCCGTGATCAGCCGGGCGGTGCTGCGGGCCGGCCACGACCAGGACCGGTCGGCCCCGGCGCGCCGCACCTCGGTGTCGTAGGCGGCGGCGTCGAAGCGCAGTTCCGGCGGGGGCGGGCCGGCCGCACCGCGCCAGCCGCCCCAGACGACCTCGTCCCCGTCGCGGCGGACGGTCACGTACAGGGCGCCGCAGCAGCCCTCGGTGCAGTCCGCCTCGGCGAGCTGCACCTCGCGCGGCTCGGGGCCGGCCAGGAGTTCGCCGTTGTCGAGGAGATGCTCGGGCGGGTGGGCCGGGCCGTCGCCGAAGAGGGCCGGTACGAGGGGCCGGCCGTCGATCAGGATCCGCGTCTCGACGCCGGGGTGGTCGAGGGGGTCGTCCATCGCCACCTCCAGGCGCAGGTGCGGGGGCGGTGTCGGGCCGTCGAACGGCCGCAGGCGGTTGCGCCGGAGCCAGGCGGCCCGGCGGGGCTGCTCCTCCCCGGAGGGGGCGGGGGCCGCGCGCAGGTGCCGTTCGAGGACGGCGAGCTGGGCCTCCCGTTCTCCGGCGGGCCAGTCGAGGAGTGCGGCGGTGCCGCTGTGCAGGTCGAGGGCGAGGGAGAGGAGCAGGGCCTGGTGGTCGAGGTCCGGGGTCCGGCGGCCGGCCCCGGCCACCACCGCCCGGTACGCCTCCACGGCCGGGCCGTATTCGAGGACGTCGACGCGGGCGTTGTGCTGGGCGGCCATGGCGTGCAGCAGCCGTCCGGCGGCGGTGAGCAGGCCGGTGTCTTCGGGGTGGGTGCGCAGGAGGTCGTCGAGGCGGGCGGCCTCGGCGATCCGGCGGGCCTGCCAGCGGGTGGCCGTGAGCCAGTCGGGTGCCGTGACGAGGGCGACGAGCGCGTCCCGTACCGCCCGGCCGCCGGGGCCGGTGCCGGGGGCCGTGCCGTGTTCGTGGGCGGCGATCGCGTCGATCAACGGGGACAGGGCCTGGTCGCGGTTGCGGTGGGCCAGCAGCAGGAGGGCGGCCGCCTGCCGGTCGAGGGGGTCGAGTGCGGCGGCGGCCTGCGGGCGCAGTTCGCGCAGCAGCCCGAGGGCCTTGAGGCAGGGCACGTCCTCGGCTTCCCCGAGGCGGATCAGGAGCGCCAGGCCCACGCCGACGGCGGTGCCGCTGGTTCCGGCCCGGGTCAGGCGGCGGGCGGTGCGCCGGGCGGCGGGTTCGTCGGCCAGCGGGATCAGGGCGGCCACCGCGCGGATGGTGCGGTCCGGCAGCCGTAGCCCGTCGACCGCCCGGTGGACGGCCGCGGCTGCCCGGACGGGGTCCGGGTCGGCCAGCGGGCCGGTGAGGGCGGCGGTCGCCTCCTCCCGGGCCTCGGGCCATGTGAGGCGGGGGCGGGAGGGGGGTGGTGAGGGCGGGCCGTCGGGGCCCTCGGGGCCCTGGGGGAGGGTGTAGCCGCGGAGCGGGAAGCTGCCGGCGGGATCGACGCCGTGGCGGAACACGGCGTAGTCGTACAGGGAGGCTCCGGGAGTGAGCGGCGTCCGCTCGTCGCGGGCGCTCACCGGGCGGGGTGGGACTCGATTCCGTAGGTCATGGCCGTCACCCTGCCAGCCGCGGTCACGGGCCGTCCACTGGTTTTCACGCGGCGGAGCTTCACACCAATGAGGGGGGTGGTGGTGACCCGGGGTGTGGCGGGGTCGTTGGGCCGGGCATGACTCCCATCAAGCGCACCCTGTCCGCCCTGGTCCTCACCGGCGGAGCCGCCCTCGCCCTCACCCCCGCCGCCCACGCCGCCGACGGGCCCTCCGTGGAGGGGCAGCCCGTCGTCGAGCGTGTCGTCGACATCGCGGGCCACCCGGGCCAGGCGATGAAGGACACGAAGACCGCCCTCGCCGTCACCGGCGCGGCGGCGGGCAGCGCCACCAAGTCCACCCAGGGCTCCCTCGCGGGCGCCGACACCGCCCTGACCGGCGGGCTGCCGCACGCGCCGTCGGTGAGCTGAGCCGGTCGGCCGGCCGGTCGGCCGGCTGAGGGGCGTCACCCCGTACGGGTGACCAGGACCAGCGGGATCTCGCGGGTCGTCGCCTCGCGGTAGGCGGCGTACGAGGGCATCGCGGCCACCACCCGTGGCCACAGCCGCTCCACCTCCGCCGGGGTCGCGCGACGGGCGTGCGCGGGGAAGGTTTCGGCGCCGACCTGGACGGTGACGGCCGGGTCGGCGGCCAGGTTCAGGTACCAGGCGGGGTGACGGTCGGAGCCGGCGTTGGAGGCGGTGAGGACGTAGGTGGTGGGGGTGGCGCCGTCGTCCTTGATGTACGCCAGGGCCGTTCGGCGCAGGAGGCCCGAGCGGCGGCCGCGGGTGGTGAGGAGCAGGTCCTGGATGCCCGGGCGGGGGTGGCCGCCGGTCTCCTCGAAGCGCCGGATGTGGTCTGCGACCCAGGGGTTGGGGCTGTCTGATACCGCGCTGTCTGATACCGCGCTGTCTGATACCGCGCTGTTCGATATCGCGCTGTCTGATCCCGGGTTGGTGCTCATTCCTTTGACACTCCTGTGTGCACGCCGTGCAGGGTGGGCGTGATGAGTTCGTTCACCACGGCGGTGGCGAAGTCGGCCGGGGTGATGCGGCTGGCGGCGTCGGCCGGGGCGAGGGTGTAGCCGCCGCTGGGGGTGCCCGTGTGGTCGAAATCGCCGGCCGGGGACAGGACCGCCCAGTCCAGCCCCTCGGGTGCCGCCGTGCGGAGCGCCTCGGTACCGGCCGCGTGGCCCTCGTAGAACTCCCGCCACTCCTGCGGGTACCCCGGGGTGTCCATCAGCAGCGGGCCCTCGGCGGTGGGCAGCACCGAGGCGAGCCCGACGGTGATCAGGCGGCGCACGCCCGCCTGGGGGAGGCCCGTGGCGAGGGCGCGGGCGACGGCGGGGAAGAACTGCCCGGGGGCGGCCTGGGGGTCGTACACCGATGCCACCGCCGCGTCGTGGCCGGCCGCCAGACGGGCCACGTCGGCGGCGGAGGTGATGTCCCCGGCGGTCCGGCCGACGGCCGTCACCTTGATTCCGCGCGCCTCGGCTTCGGCGGCGATGGCTCGGCCTGTGCGGCCGGTGGCTCCGAAGACGATCAGGGTGGGGTGGGTGGGGTGGGGGTGGGTGGTGGTGCTGGGTTCGGTTGGCATGCGGGTGATCCTAGGAAAGGGGGTGGTTACCGTTCGGATACCGGCCTACGGTGGCGATCATGACGCAACCGCCCCTGGACCCCGAGATGTTCGACCCCGTCTGTCCCTCGCCGCTCGTGCCCTTCCGTGTCGGCGACAAGTGGGCCTCCCTGATCCTGCGGTGCCTGGAGGACGGTCCGCGCCGGTTCTCGGAGCTCAAGGTGCCGCTGCGCGGCATCACTTCGAAGTCCCTGACGCAGTCGTTGAGGGGGCTGGAGCGGGACGGGTTCGTGGTGCGGGAGGAGAGCGAGGGGCCCGAGCGCCGCGTGGAGTACGCGCTCACGCCGCTCGGCCGTGGGCTGCTGGGGCCGCTGGACGCGGCCTGCGAGTGGACGCGGGACCACTGGGACGAGCTGATCGACGTCCGGGAGGCGGGCCTGTCGGCGGGAGCCGATCAGCCCCAGGTGCGGGAGCAGAGGACCAGGCGGTAGCCGTCGGGGTCGGCGATGGTGACGCCGTACTCGTCCCAGTAGGGGTTCGCGGACGCGACCTGCTTGCCGCCGTGGGCGATCAGGCGGCGGACCAGGGCGGCGTCGGGGGTCCGCCCGAGGTAGACGACGAAGAGGTCTTCCACGGTGGGCGAGGGGTCGACCGGGTCCTCGGGGTCCCGGGTGAGCTCGAAGTGCCAGCCGCCGCCGGCCGGGCCGACCATGACGAGGTCGTGCTCCCCGGGGACGTGCCCCGAGGTCCGCCACAGGACGTCGAGCCCCAGCCCGTCGACGTAGAACCGCTCGGCGGCCGCGAGATCGCGCGAGGGGCGGGCTACGCGGACGTGGGTGTGTGCATCGATTCCATCGATTCGATCGATCATGCGGGGAGGGTAGGGGCGTGACGGGTGGGTGGGGAGTGGGGGCGGGGCTGATCTGTCAGGTGGTGCAGCGGGGTTGGTGAGGTGGCGGCGGTGGCTTCGGCTGGGGGTGGGCGGTGCACCCCTGGGGCGGGGTCGGGGTGTGTCGGGGGCTTCCCGCCAGTCCACTGTCCTTCCGTGCCGGTCCGGCCTGTCAAGGGCGCTCCCTTCGGTCGCGTCGCTGCGCGATGGCCTTCGGCCACCCTTGACAGACCGGCCCGTCCCGAAATGCCAAAGACTCTCGGGAAGCCCCCGAAGGAACGGCATGGTCCAACCTCAGCAGATCGGCCCGGTCCGGCAATGCGACGACCTGATTCCGCCCGGCAGACCTGGCACCCGGGCCGAGTGAATGCCCCTGCGGGATCCGGGCAGACGGCCGCCCCAGATCGCTACGCGCTCCTGTTCGTTCGGCGTCCGGCGACCGTCCGGGGCTGATACCCGCACCAAAGGGCGACGGGATGGTCCTCCGGAGCAGGTGGGCGCGTCAGATCGCTACGTGCTCCGGATGGGGTGGCGGCCGGCGGTTGTTCGGGGCTGCTGCCTGCACGGGAGGGCGATGGAGGGGTGCTGGGGATGGGGTTCCGGTTGTTGGCGGCTGGGGGTGGGCTGGTGGCTGATTTTCATGTAAAGTCGATCACGAGCTCGCAGCCGGGAAACCGGCGGTGGGACTGGCGTTGGTGGTCCAAGGAAAGGCACCCCACTTCCTGTGGGGGGATGCAGGTGCAAGGCCTGCCCAGCGCTCGGTGAAAGGCCCCGGCCTCCGTGAGGAGGTCGGGGTTCTTGCGTTTGACGTGCTGAGCGGGCTCTTCCGCGACAGCACGGGTTGCTGCCGCCGGACATGCGGCCCTTACTGGCCCTTGAGCTCCTCCAGGCCGTCCGAGACCAGCAGCGGCGTGAATTCCACGACACTGTGTGTGGCAACGCCGTTGAGGACGTAGGGATCGGTGGCGAGCAGACGGCTGAGATCTTCGGCCGGCATCGCGGAGGCGAGGTAGACGCCACCAGTCAGGGGTATTTGACGCCCTGCCGCGAGGAGCAGCCGTTGCGCGATGAGCCGCTTCAGCCAGTCGCCATGAGCCGGCCTCCACCGGTCCACCTCGTCCAGCGATGCCGTGTAGGTCACCGTGATCACGAACATGGGCGAATCAGCCCCGCTCTGCGGCGCTGCGCTCCACGCAGAACTCGTTTCCCTCGGGATCGGCCAGGGTCACCCACCCGGCCCCGTCGGGCTTCCGGTGGTCGCCGACCACGGTGGCGCCCAGCGCGATGATCCGCTCGACCTCCTCGTCGCGAGACCGGTCCTGCGGCTGGACGTCCAGGTGCACTCGGTTCTTCACCGTCTTGGTGTCGGGTACCTGGATGAACAGCAGTGCCCCACCCTCCGTCGTGAGCAGCGCCTCCGGATCGCCCGGCAAGTCCTCTTCCTGCAATGCCCCGTTGAGGACTCCGGCCCAGAACTGCCCGAGCTCATAAGGGTCGTGACAGTCGATCGTTATGTGTCGTACCAGAGATGCCATGCGCGCACACTACAGACGATCCCCCTCCGGCATAGCGTTTATTCGCATTCCATTGCAATGCGCCACATGCCTACGTTGCGTTGCATCTCAACTCGTTGCAACGATTTAACACTTCTGACCTGGACTTATCCAACTCTCTCGCAACGTGCCTGTTGTCAGACCTTGGAATGCAACGTAGCGTTTCTCCTGTCAGAAAGTAGCGGGCCGGAAGGGCGCGCGATACCGACGAAGGAGAGCACGATGCAGAAGTTCGCCACCGCCGCCCCGGTTTCCGCCGTCCTGGACATCCCGGCCGGTCAGGTCCACCTCATCGCCGCCGACCGGGCGGACGCCACCGTCGAGGTCCGCCCCGCGGACGCCTCCAAGAGCCGCGACGTGAAGGCGGCCGAGCTGATCGAGGTCTCCTTCGCCGACGGCGTCCTGCGCGTCGTGGCCGCCGAGGCGACGAACCGGCTCACGGGCAACTCCGGCTTCGTCGACGTGACCGTCCAGCTCCCCGCCGGCTCCAGCATCGAAGCCACGCTGGCCGCCGTCGAGGTCCGCAGCAAGGGCCGACTGGGCGACGTCGTCCTCGAAGCCGCCCAGGCCCAGGTCCAGTTGGACGAGACCGCCGCCACCCGCGTCACCGTCCAGGCCGGCGACGTCACCCTCGGCCGCCTGAACGGCCAGGCCGAGATCAGCACCCAGAAGGGCGACATCACCATCACCGAAGCCGTCCAGGGCGCGCTCAAGCTGAACACCCAGCACGGCAACATCTCCGTCGGCGCCGCCCGAGGCGTCTCCGCCACCCTCGACGCCGGCACCGGCTACGGCCGCATCCACAACGCCCTCCAGAACGCCGAAGGCGCCGCCGCCCCCCTCACCATCGAGGCGACCACCGCCTACGGCGACATCTCGGCCCGCAGCATCTGACCCCGAGGACCGTCCGGTCGCCCTTTGGTGCGGGTATCAGCCCCGGACGGCCGTCGGACGCTGAGACGAGAGGAGCGCGTAGCGATCTGGGGCGGCTGCCCGGCCCGGAGGACGATCCCATCGGCCTCTCGTGCAGGCAGCAGCCCCGGACGGTCGCCGGACGCCGAACGAACAGGAGCGCGTAGCGATCTGGGGCGGCCGTCTGCCCGAACCCCGCAGAGGCCCCCACTCGGCCCGAATCCCAATCAGGCGACCGGAATCAGGTCGTCGCATTGCCGGACCGGGCCGATCTGCTGAGGTTGGACCATGCCGTTCCTTCGGGGGCTTCCCGACAGTCTTTGGCATTTCGGGACGGGCCGGTCTGTCAAGGGTGGCCGAAGGCCATC
>NZ_JBEZWL010000201.1:0-10520 GCF_040648015.1 Streptomyces sp. NPDC029216
CGCCGACGGGCCCGGCGGACCGCGGCGGCCGCGCCGAGCAGGGCCACCGTCGCGCCGGCGGCTCCGGCGGCCGTGGCGGCGTCCTTGCGGCCCAGGCGGCGGCCCGCGACGGTGTGCCGGCCCGCCACCTCCTGGAGCAGCTCGGCCAGCACCTCCTCGTTGGTCCAGCGGGGCCGCCAGCCGGCCGCGTGCAGCCCGCTGACGCTGACCACCCACGGGTGCATGGTGTACGCGAGGTCCCCGGCCGGGGACGGGGTCAGGCCGATCCGGTGCAGCCGGGCCGCCGCCCCCAGGGCGACCGCCGAGGGCAGCTCCATGCGGCGGATCCCGCTGAGCTCCTCGACCTCCTCCTGTTCCAGCCAGCCCTCGCAGCCGACGGCCAGCTCGCCCTCCACCTTCTCCAGCGCCGCGTACTCCAGGGCGCTGACCAGGTCCTCGACGTGGCAGAACTGCCAGGTGGGCCGGGAGCCCGCGACGACGAGCAGGCGCGGGGACTCGAAGTACCGGGTCAGGGCGGTGTCCGTGCCGCCGACCAGCACGGCCGGGCGCAGCACGGTCACGTTGAGGCCGGGGTGCGCGCGGGGGGCGCGGCGGCCCAGGCGCTCGATCTCCAGGAGGTCGCCGACGCCGGTCGCCTCGGCGGTGGCCCGCAGCTCGGAGTCCTCCGAGAGCGGGATGTCGTTGTCGGGCAGGGCCCCGTAGACCATCGCCGAGGTGCAGAGCACGACCCGGTGCACCCCGGCGGCCGCGGCGGCGGTCAGCACGGTCTGGGTGCCGCGTACGTTGTACGCGGTCCGGGCGGCGGGGTCGGTCTCCAGGTCGAGGTCGAGCGCGAGGTGGACGACCACGTCCGCTCCGCGCAGCCGGTCGGCGATGGCGGGGTCCCGGACGTCCAGGACGTGCCACTGCGCGTCGGCGCAGTCCCCGCGCCGCTCGTCGATGGCGATGACCTGCTTGACCTCGTCGGACTCGGCGAGGCGGCCCACGAGCGCGGCGCCGACGCCGGAGGCGGCCCCGGTGACCGCGATCACGGGGCTGCGGCGGCGGGGGGCGGCCTCGTTTCGCGGCTGGCGAACGCCGGGGGCGCTGTCGCCGTGCTCAGGGCGGTTTTCGGCGTCGTGCGGCGCGCGAGCCTGCGGATCTGGGGAACTCACCGGGCGTCTCCAGCGGTTGTCTTCAGTGGGGACGCGCCGTGACGCGTACCCACCAGGTGATGTCCATCCTGCCGCAGCCCAGGAGTCGGCGGAGCACCGAGCCCGGAAGCGGGAGTGGTGTCTACGCTGGGTGGTGTTGTCGGACCATTGCCCGTCGGCACCCGCCGGCGGCCCTACGAGCCGAGGAAACCCGTGAGCGACACCCCATTCGGATTCGGCCTTCCGCCGGAGGAGCCGGAGGACGGCGACAAGGGCAAGAAGGGGGGCCAGGGCGGCCCCGGGAATCCGTTCGGGTTCGGCCCCGGCGGCCTTCCCGGCGGTGCGGACAATCCGTTCGCCGCGATGTTCGGTTCGATGAACCCGAACGACCTCGGCGCCGCCTTCCAGCAGCTGGGCCAGATGCTGAGCTACGAGGGCGGTCCCGTGAACTGGGACATGGCCAAGGACATCGCCCGCCAGACCGTCGCGCAGGGCACGGCGGACGGCGTGAAGGACGCCAGCGTCGGCGTCGCCGAGAAGTCGGCGGTCGAGGAGGCGGTGCGCCTCGCCGACCTGTGGCTGGACGGTGTGACCTCCCTGCCGTCGGGCGCCAACGCGGCCGTCGCGTGGAGCCGCGCCGAGTGGGTCGAGGCGACCCTCCCGGTGTGGAAGGAGCTGGTGGACCCGGTCGCCGAGCGCGTCGGCGCCGCCATGGGCAGCGTGCTGCCCGAGGAGATGCAGGCCATGGCGGGCCCGCTGCTCGGCATGATGCGCTCCATGGGCGGGGCCATGTTCGGCCAGCAGATCGGCCAGGCCGTGGGCGTGCTCGCGGGCGAGGTCGTCGGCTCCACCGACATCGGGCTGCCGCTGGGCCCGGCCGGGCGGGCGGCGCTGCTGCCGCTGAACATCGAGAGCTTCGGCAAGGACCTGGGCGTTCCCTCGGACGAGGTGCGCCTGTACCTGGCCCTGCGCGAGGCGGCGCACGCCCGCCTGTTCGCGCACGTGCCGTGGCTGCGCTCGCACCTGTTCGGTGCGGTCGAGGGGTACGCGCGGGGCATCAAGGTGGACACCTCGAAGCTGGAGGACGTGGTCGGCCAGCTCGACCCGTCGAACCCGGAGCAGCTCCAGGAGGCGCTGCAGGGCGGTATGTTCCAGCCGCAGGACACCCCGGAGCAGAAGGCGGCCCTGGCCCGCCTGGAGACGGCGCTCGCGCTGGTCGAGGGCTGGGTGGACGCCGTGGTGCACGAGGCGGCCAAGCCCCGGCTGGCCTCGGCGGACGCCATGCGCGAGACGATGCGCCGCCGGCGTGCCTCGGGCGGCCCGGCGGAGCAGACCTTCGCCACGCTGATCGGGCTGGAGCTGCGGCCGCGCCGGCTGCGGGACGCCTCGCGGCTGTGGGCCTCGCTCACGGACGCGCGCGGGGTGGACGGCCGCGACGGTCTGTGGGAGCACCCGGACATGCTGCCGACGGCCTCCGACCTGGACGACCCGGACGGCTTCGTGCACCGTGAGCACCTGGACTTCTCGGAGATCGACAAGATGCTAGGTGAGGCTGCCGAGAAGCGCGACCAGGGTGAGGGTGAAGAGAAGAAGTGAGTCTGCACGAGGACGCCGTACTGGTCCTGAAGGCCTTCGAGGGGCAGGACGAGCAGCAGCGCGACCTGCGGGAGGTCTACCTGGAGCACCTGGCGGAGCATCCGGACGGCATGTACAAGCCCTGCCAGGCGGGGCATGTGACCGGCAGCGCGCTGGTGATCGACCCGGTGCGCGGCCGGGTCCTGCTGACCCTGCACAAGAAGCTCGGGCTGTGGCTGCAGATGGGCGGTCACTGCGAGCCCGGTGACAGCACGCTCGCCGGCGTCGCGCTGCGCGAGGCGGTCGAGGAGTCGGGCATCGGCTCCGGGCTGACGCTGCTGGAGGGCGGGCCGGTGCGGCTGGACCGGCACCCGATCCCGGCGCCGTGCAACTGGCACCTGGACGTGCAGTACGCGGCGCTGGCTCCGGCCGGCGCGGAGGCGGAGATCAGCGACGAGTCGCTGGACCTGCGCTGGTTCCCGTACGAGGAGGTCGCCTCGGTGGCCGACACCTCGGTGGTGCGGCTGGTGGAGGCGACCCGGGCGCGGCTGGGCGCGTAAGGGTGTGACGTGACGGAGGGGCGGACCCTGTGGGTCCGCCCCTCGGTCATGTCCGCCCGGTCAGTTCCAGACGTTGTTCTGGTTCTGGGCGTGCGCGCCGTGCTGGCCCATGCCGTACTGGGCGGCGAGGCCCTGGCCGAGCTGGGCGTTCTGCGGGGGCAGTACCTCGCTGGGCTGCACCAGGGCGAAGCCGGTGCCGAGGAAGCTGAGCTCCCAGCCCTCGCCGGTGTTGCCGCGGCGCCGCCAGACGCCGGTGGAGTGGGTCTGGGCCTGCATCTGCACGCGCAGCGAGGTGGACCAGGCGACGATGGCGTCGGCGTCGGCGTTGACGTACTTGTCCGGGGTGACCTGCATCATCAGCGGCTGGCCGGAGGTCATCAGGGCGACCTTGCCGCGGCCGGTGATGTTGAGCTGGTACTTGCCGGAGCCGGAGATCCCGTACTGGCTGTCCACCGCGATGACCTCGGCGTGCAGGGTGGAGTCCATGGCCAGGACGTAGCTGCTGTCGACGGTCAGGCCGTCCTGGTCGACGTCGAGGACGTGGACGTGCTGGGCGAGGTTCGCGAAGTAGACCGTGCCCTGCCCGGAGCAGCGCATCAGGTCGAGTCCCTCGCCCGTGCGGTGGCGGGCGCCGCGCTGGCTGCTGCTCTGGTACTCGCCGTCGAAGTCGACGATGCCCTGGTAGGCGACCATCGAGCCCTTGCGGGCGAGGACGTCGTCGGAGCCGGCCAGGGTGACCCGCAGCAGCTGCGGGTTCTGGACGGTGTAGCGCTCCTGGGACTGCTGCTCGGCGTGGCCGAAAAGTGAGCTCTGCATGGTGTGTCCGCTCCCCCTCAGCCCCGGGTCCGGAGCCGGTCGGTGCTGTCCTCGCTGGGCTGTACGACGACGATGCCCTGGCCGGAGAAGGCCATCTGGTAGGCCTCCCCGCTGCCCCGGCCGATCATCGACGAGGCCTTGAAGCTGCGCTTCCCCTTGACCTTGAGGTTGGGGGACCAGGCGACGAGCGCGTCGGGGTCGACGTACGTCTCGTCCTCGCCGCGGCCGCAGTCGACGACGATCGGGGTGCCGCGGGAGGTGATGGCGACCCATCCGGTGCCGGAGACCTGGACGTTGAACAGGCCCTGGCCGGCGAACTTCGCCATGCCCTTGACCCGCTCGACGCCCCACTGCAGGTGGGCGTCGAAGGCGAGCAGGTTGGTGCCGTTGACGGAGAGGGCGTCGTTGTTGAGGTTGATGCAGACGACGTCCGCGCCGTAGTCGGCGAGGTAGAGCAGGCCGTCGCCGGTGCACTTCATCAAGGGAGCGCCCTCGCCGGTCAGCCACTGGGAGGCCATCTGCCGTACGGCGGGCGGGTTGGGCTCGTACTGGACGAAGCCCTCGTAGGCGACCATCGAGCCGGTGCGCGCGAAGAGGTCCTGGCCGCTCTGCATGGCGACCTTGAGCATGGCGCGGCCGTGGTTCTCCATGCGGGCCGTGACGGGGGTGGGGGCGTAGCCCGCGAGCTGCTGGTTCATGGGGTTCATGTCGGGCTCCCTCAGACCTCGTACGGCTGGACGACGATGAAGTTGCCGGGGGCGCCGCGGAACTGGAGGTTCACGGTCTCCCCGCTGTGGCCCGGGTAGGCGTTGCGGCGCAGCCGGACCTGGCTGGAGACGATCACCTGGGAGGCCGCCGACCAGGCCACGATGGCGTTGCTGTCGGCGAAGGTGGTCGGGGTGACGGGCAGGACGACGGGGGTGCCGTGCGTCTTGACGATCACGGTGCCGGTGCCCTGGAAGAGCATGGTGAACAGGGCGCCGCCGGGAATGCCGTGGCCCTCGATGCGGCGGACCTCGTGGTGGAGGGACTCGTCGAAGGCGAGGACGCTCTCGGAGGAGACGCAGATGCCGTCGCCCTGGAGCTCGATGGCGTGCAGGTGGGCGCCGTTCTCCGCGAGGAAGACCTGGCCGCGGCCGGAGCAGCGCATCAGCTGCATCTCCTGGCCGGTGGCGTTGCCGACGATCCGGCCGGCGAAGCCCGCGCCCTTGTAGCTGAAGTCGACCTTCCCCTGGTAGAGGACCATGCTGCCCTGGCGGGCCAGGACGGGCTGGCCGCCCATCGCCAGGTCAACCCGCATGAGCTGCTGGTTCTGCGCGGTCCAGCGGGAGCCCGTGGGGGCCTCCTTGTACAGCTGGAGCGCGGCGGCGAGGCCCGGTCCGGCCCCGGGGGCGGCCTGCGGGGCCGCCTGGCCGTAGGGGGCCGGGGGCTGCTGGCCGTACGGGGGCTGGCCGGGCTGGGGGTAGCCCTGCTGGGGCTGCTGCTGCGGGTAGCCCTGCTGCTGGGGGTAGCCCTGCGCCGGCTGCTGCGGGTAGCCCTGCTGCTGCGGGACCTGGCCGCCGTACGAGGGCTGTGGCTGCTGGCCGTAGGGGGCGGGGGCCGGCCCCGGGGGCGGGACCTGGCCGCCGTACGGGGGCTGCTGCGGCTGGCGGCCGCCGCCGTACGAGGGCGGGCCGGGCTGCTGCGGCGGGTGGGGCGGCTGGCCGTAGGGGGTCGCCGGGGCGGGCGGGGTCAGCGGGCCGACCATCGTCGGGGCCGAGTGCACGGCCGGGGCCGGGGCCGGGGCTGGGGCCGGGGCCGGGGGCTGCTGCTGGGGCTGGGCGTACGGCGCGGGGGCGGGCGGCTGCTGGTGGACCGGGGCGCCGTAGGACGGCGCGGGGGCCGGGGCCGGGGCGGCGGCCTGGGCCGGCGGGGCGAACGACGGGGCGGCGGCCTGCGGCTGGGCCGGGGCCGGGGCCTGCTGCGGCTGCTGCTGCTCCTCCTCCTCGGCGACCTCGCCGCCGAAGTGGGTCAGCAGCGCGGCGAGCCCGCCGTCGAAGCCCTGGCCGACGGCGGCGAAGCGCCAGACGTCCTTGCGGTAGAAGTCACCGATCATCAGGGCGCGTTCGGTGCTGAACTCCGAGCCCGTGAACGAGTACCGGACGACTTCCTCGCCGCCGGCCACGATCCGGATGTAGCCGGGGCCGATCTGCGACATCTGTCCGTCGCCGTCGAGGGTGGCGGTGAAGGACAGCTTGTGGATGGACGCGGGAACCTGGTCCAGAGTCACCCGGAAGGACTCGGTGTCGCCGGCCTGCGCTCCGAGCTGCTGGACGGACTCCTCGGGCGACTTCGGCTGGTTGTAGAAGACGAAGTAGCGGTCGTCCGACAGCCGCTCGTCGGCGTCGAGGCCGAAGCAGCTGATGTCGAAGGTGAGTCCGGGCCCGGCGATCTGCACACCCACGTACAGATCGGTGCCCGCCGTCAGATCACTGATCCTGGCCTTGTGGCCGCGTTGGAATTCCCTGGCCATATGTCCGACCGTCCCCCGTCCCGAGTGTGAGTGCGTGGCTGCGTGCCTGCTCGATCCCATGCCGCCGGCTGCGTGCGCGCGATGGTGTGCCGCTCAGGCTAACGGCTCCGGCCGACATCCGGGCAAGCCGGTACCGACCCGGTACACATCGCGTTCCGCACGAGAAGGTCATTCCTCGCGGGCGGCCGGAATGCGGGGGAGCCGCTCCGCCGCGACCACTCCTTCGAGGAAGCCGCGGGCCCGCTCGGTCTTCGGGTACGCCTCCAGCAGCGCCCAGAACCGGGGCCCGTGGCCGGGGACGAGGAGGTGCGCCAGCTCGTGCACCAGCACGTAGTCGACGACGTACTCCGGCATCCCCTGGAGCCGGTGGGAGAGCCGGATGCTGCCTTCGGCCGGGGTGCAGGAACCCCAGCGGGTGTTCTGGTTGGTGACCCAGCGGACCGAGCGGGGGCGGGCGCGGCCGCTGAAGTACTGCTCGGACAAACGCTCGGCGCGTTCGGTGAGTTCCGTGTCGCCGAGGGTGCGCCTGCTCTCCTGGGCGGCGAGCTTGTCCAGCATGACGCCCACCCAGCGCCGCTCCTCCGCCTCGGACATGCGGGCAGGGATCAGGACGATGGTCCGGTCACCCTCGCGGTAGGCGGACACGGTCCTGCGGCGGCGCGCGCTCCGGCGTACTTCGACGGCGCGCTGGGGTGGGTCGGCGGACACGCCTCGAAGGTACCCGGTCGCCGTCGCGGAAGTCCCGCACGTCCGCGGTTCGAACAAGATCCCTGCGCGAGCGCCCCCGGACGCACCCGGAAACCACCCGGAAGCTCCCCCTCCCTTTCATCTCATATGCCCAATACCCCCTGCCTGTGGACAAATTTCCACACGGGCCGCGGCGGCCGGGCATCGTGACGGAGGAACACGAGGACACGGCGACAGAAGGAGGCGGCGATGTATCCGAAGGTGAAGCCGGCGCTGGCACGGGCGTGGCGGGACCTGCAGACGGTGCAGTTCGGGGTGACCCCGGCGCACGCGGTGGTGCTCGGCCCGGTGGACACGGCCACCGGTTCGCTCATCGACCGGATCGACGGGACGCGCGGCATGGAACTGCTGCGCGCGGAGGCCGAGGGGATGGGACTGCCGGAGGGACTGGCCGACGGGCTGGTCCGCCGGCTCGCGGGGGCCGGACTGCTCGACGACGCCACGGCGGGCGGGCCCCGCGCCCAGGCCGTGCGGAGCCGGCCGGAGGCGCTGGAGCGGCTGGGGCCCGATCTGGGCTCGCTCTCCCTGGTGCACCGCGAGCCCGGGGGTGACTTACGGGGCATCGCGGCCCGCAGGGCGATACGGGTCCGGGTGCGCGGCAGCGGCCGGGTGGGGGCGGTGATCGCCGCCGTGCTGGCGGGGGCCGGGGTGGGCCGGGTCGAGGTGCTCGACGGGGGCCGGGTGGAGCCGGCCGACGTGGCACCGGGCGGGCTGGGCCCGGGGAGCGTGGGCCGGCTGCGGGCCGAGGCCGCGCGGGCGCTCGTACGGGAGTCGGCCCCGGGGCGGGCTCCGCGCGAGGGTGACCCGGAGGGGCCCGGGCCGGAGGTGGCGCTGGTGGTGGTCGCGCCCCGGGACGGGCTCCAGGCATGGGCGCCCGATCCGGCGACGGCCGCCGACTGGGTGGCGACGGGGACCCCGCACCTGTACGCGGGGGTGCTGGAGGGGACGGGGCTGGTCGGGCCGCTGGTGCTGCCGGGGGTGACGGCCTGCGCCGGGTGCATGGAGCGCGAGCGCGTCGGCCGGGACCCGGCCTGGCCGCGGATGCTGGTCCAGTGGAGGTCGGCACACCGGCGGCGGGAGGGGGCCGCCTGCGACCTGGGGCTGTCCACGGCGGTGGCCGGCCTGGCCGCGGCCCACGCCCTGGCCTTCCTCGACGGCCGCCTGCCCGCCTCCACCGGCTCCCGCTGGGAGGCCGCCCTGCCCGGCCTGCACTGGGAGCGCTCGGGCCTGGACCCGCATCCCGACTGCCCGTGCGGGGCGGCGGTACCGGCGGCGGAGCCCGGGGCGGTGCGGTCGTGAGCGGCCTGACTCCGGCCGGCTCCGCGGGAGGTGCCCCGGTCCGGTGGGCGGGACGGCCATGGCAGGATGCGTCGGGGGGCCGAGGGGCGCCTCGAACGGCCGCTCGCGGCACAGCAGTCTGGGAACTGGAGGGGCGTATGTCTGATCTTCCCCGGAAGGCGGTCACCCGCACGGTCAAGCTGGCCGCGCTGCCGCTCGGCATAGCGGGGCGGGCCACCTGGGGGCTGGGGAAGCGGATCGGCGGCAAGTCCGCCGAGATCGTCGCCCGTGAGCTCCAGCAGCGCACCGCCGAGCAGTTGTTCCGCACGCTCGGTGAGCTCAAGGGGGGTGCCATGAAGTTCGGGCAGGCCCTGTCGGTGTTCGAGTCGGCGCTCCCCGAGGAGGTCGTCGGGCCCTACCGGGCCGCGCTGACCAAGCTTCAGGAAGCTGCTCCTCCGCTGCCCGCGGCGCGGGTGCACCAGGTGCTGGCGGAGCGGCTCGGTGAGGACTGGCGCGAGCTGTTCGAGGAGTTCGAGGACAAGCCGGCCGCGGCCGCCTCGATCGGGCAGGTGCACCGGGCGGTGTGGCACGACGGGCGGCAGGTGGCGGTCAAGGTCCAGTACCCGGGGGCCGGGGAGGCGCTGCTGTCGGACCTCAAGCAGCTGGGCCGGTTCGCCGGGCTGCTGGGGCCGCTGATCCCGGGCATGGACGTCAAGCCGCTGATCACCGAGCTGCGCGACCGGGTGGCGGAGGAGCTGGACTACGAGCTGGAGGCCGAGGCGCAGCGCACCCATGCGGACGCCTTCGACGGGGACGACGACGTGCTCGTCCCGGACGTCGTGCACCAGGGCGACCAGGTGCTGGTGACGGAGTGGTTGGAGGGCACCCCGCTGTCGGAGGTGATCGCCGACGGCACGCAGGAGGAGCGCGACCGGGCGGGCCAGTTGCTGACCCGGTTCCTCTTCTCCGGTCCCGCGCGCACCGGGCTGCTGCACGCCGATCCGCATCCGGGGAACTTCCGGCTCATCACCGGGGCGGACGGCCGGATGCGGCTGGGCGTGCTGGACTTCGGGACGGTGGACCGGCTTCCGGGCGGCTGGCCCAAGCCGATCGGCCGGTCCCTGCGGATGACCCTGGACGGGGACGCCGAGGGGGTCTACGGGCACCTGTGCGCCGAGGGGTTCGTGAAGGAGTCCATCGACCTCGACCCGGACGCGGTGCTCGACTACCTCAAGCCGATCATCGAGCCCGCCGAGGCCGACGAGTTCACCTTCACCCGGCCGTGGCTGCGCGGGCAGGCGGCGCGGATCGCCGATCCGCGCTCTCCCGCCCACCAGTTGGGGCGGCAGATCAACCTGCCGCCGTCCTACCTGCTGATCCACCGGGTGACGCTGAGCACCATCGGGGTGCTGTGCCAGCTGGGTGCGACGGTGCGGCTGCGGGACGAACTCGACGCCTGGCTGCCGGGGTTCCCGCCCGAGGACTGAGTCCCGGGGCGGATGGGGCCGACGGGCTGAGCGGGTGTCACCACCAGGCGGAGTCGAGCCGGCCCTCGATCGCCCGGAGGTTGGCGCGCGCGCAGTCGACGCAGAAGTACTGTCTGGTCCCGTTCTCCACCGAACAGGTCCAGGTGGGCGGGGCGCCATTGGGGGAGCGGGCGCCGCAGCGCGCGCAGACGACGGACTGGTCCTCGGGTCCCGGCTTGGCGGGCTGGGGGGTCGGCTGGTCCACCACCAGACGATATCCCCGAGGGACCGCGCCGGGCTCCGCAACGCACCGGAGGGACCGGTCCGTTCGGACCGGTCCCTCCGGTGGGTGCCGTCGCCGGCCGGGGGGGGGGGGCGGCGGGGGCGCGCGATGCGCGTTGAAGACGGGTTGGTGGCCGAGGTCGGGTCGGGG
>NZ_JBEZWL010000202.1:0-10324 GCF_040648015.1 Streptomyces sp. NPDC029216
CGCGGGCCCTCCTCGACGACGTCCTCGCCGCCGCGGCGGCCGCCACCGGGGCGGCGGCCGCACCGCGCCCGGTCCGCTGAGCAGGTCCGCCCGTACCACCCTCACAGGAGACGCCATGCCCCCCGCACCGATCGACGACGTACTGACCGCCGTGGGCGAGGTGTTCGGCCGGCCGGCCGGACCGGCCGACGACTTCTTCTCCCTCGGCGGGGACTCCGTCACCGCCGTCGAACTCGCCGTCCGGCTGGAGGAACGCCTGGGCATCGAGGTCGACACCGAACTGGTCGTCGGCCTGGCCGACTTCGCCGCCCTGGCCGCCGCCCTCGGCGCGGCGGCCGCCGCCCCCTCGACGCCCGGACACTGAGGAACCATGCGCCCCCACCTCTGGGACCCGTGGGCCACCGCGCGGACCGCCCCCGGCCGCACGGCCGTCGTCGCCGACGACGAGACCTGCACCTTCGCCGAGCTGACGGGCCGCGCCGACGCCCTGGCGGACGCCCTGCGCGCCCGGGGCGTGCCCGACGGCGCGGTCCTGTCCACCGACCTCCCCACCGGACCCCGCTTCTTCGCGCTGGCCCTCGCCGCGCTGCGGCACGGCTACGGTCTCTTCCCGCTCGCCCCGGAACTGCGGGCCCTGCCCGTGGGCCCGTCCCTGCTGACGGACACGGGCGCCGTCCTGCACGTCACCACCGGTTCGCCGGCGGCGGACGGACCCGCCCTGCCCTGTCCCGCCGTCGGCGACGACGAGCTGATCGCCGGGGCGGCCGGCCCGGCCGCCGGGCCCGCCGCGGCCGTCCCGCCCGCCGCCGGCCACCTCGTCTTCGCGACCTCGGGCACCACCGGCCTCCCGCAGGCCGTCGTCCGGACCCGCCCCGCCCGCCCCTACAAGGGCGTGGCCGTCACCGCGCGCTACGCCGCGGGCCTCGACCGGGGCCCGCACCTGATGGCCAATCCCACCTACCACCTGGGCACCCTGGGGCCCGCCCTGTACGCGCTCCAGGCGGGCAGCGCGGTCGTCGTCCAGCGCACCTGGTCCACCACCGCCTTCGCCGAACTCGCCGACCGGTACGCCGCGGACAGCGTCATGCTCAGCCCGGACCGGCTGACGGACCTGGTCGGGGCGGGGCACGCCCCGCGGCGGCGGTTCCGGGTGGTCTTCCACGGCGGCGCCGCCTGCCCTCCCGGGGTGAAGCGCGCGGCCATCGGCCTGTTCGGGCCGGTCCTGCACGAGTACTACGGCACCTCGAAGAGCGTCCTGACCGAGATCACCACCCCGGAGTGGCTGGCCAGGCCCGGTTCGGTGGGCCGGCCGCTGCCCGGGATCCGCGTCGAGGTCACCCGTGACGGGCGCCCCCTGCCCCCGGGGGAGGCCGGGGAGATCGGGATCCGGCTGCGCGCCGCCGACCGGGACCCGTCCGAGGCTCCCGTGCACGCCACGGGGGACGTAGGCTTCCTCGACGCCGACGGCTACCTGTTCGTCCTCGGCCGGGCCGGGACCCCCGAGGAGCTGCGCGCCGCCCGGCTCGAACACGAGGTGCGGCTGCTGCCCGGGGTCACGGACGCGGTCGTCGTCCTCGGCGGAGCGGCCCCCGTCTGCTTCGTCGAGCACGGCGCGGACCCCGCCGCCCCCGACCCGGTTCCGGCCGTCGAGGCCTCGGCGCGCGGACTCGGCCTGGCCTCGCCCCGGGTGGTCCTGGCGGCCCCGGGCTCCCTGCCCCGCACCCCCAGCGGCAAGATCCGGCGCGCCGGCCTCGTCGGCCTCTCCGGGGCCGGCGCGGCCGCGGGCGGGGGCCGCGGATGACCGGGGAGCCGTGGCCCGTGACCATCCCGGGCCGGCTCGTGCGCCACGCGCGGCGCCGGCCCGACGCGCTCGCGCTGACCTGCCTGGACGGGGACGCGGTCCGGCGGCTGAACTACCGCGAGCTGAACGCCCTCGTGGACGCGGCCGCCTCGGGGCTGCTCGCCCTCGGGGCCCGTCCGGGCGACCGGCTCGTCATGGTCCTGCCGAACGACGAGTCCTTCGTCGCCGTCCTGCTGGCGGCGATGGGGCGGGGGATCCTGCCGGTGCCCGCGGCCACCCCGGCGACCACCCGGCCCGAGGCCTTCGGCCGGCGGCTGCGGAGCATCGTCGCCGACTGCCGCCCCGTGCTGGTCGTCACCACCGCGCCCTGGCGGGGGGCCGTGCTCACCGCGCTGGGGGACCTCGACGTCCCCGGCGGGGTGCACACCTGGCCGGACCCGGCCGCGGCCGCCCCGCGCGCGGCCCGCCCGGCCACGCCGGCGCCCGTCCCGGCACCGGATGCTCCCGCCTTCCTCCAGTACACCTCGGGCTCGACCGGCTCCCCCAAGGGCGTCGTCATCAGCCACCGGGCGCTGCACGCCAGTTGCGCGCAGGCCGCGCGCGTCTACGGCGAGCGGCCGCAGGACGTGGCCGTGACCTGGGTGCCGCTCCACCACGACATGGGGCTCGTCACCGGGGTGCTCCGGCCGCTCTTCAGCGGCTACGGGTCCGTGCTGATGGCCCCGGAGGCGTTCGTCCGCCGCCCGGCGTCCTGGCTGTCGGCCGTCACGGCCCACGGCGGGACCCTGTCCAGCGCCCCCGACTTCGCGTACGCCCTGTGCGCCCGCAAGGTCACCGACCGAGAGCTGGCCGCCCTCGACCTGCGCAGCTGGCGGGTCGCGCGCAGTGCGGGCGAGGTGGTGCGGGCCGCGACGGCCGAGCGGTTCGCGGCCCGGTTCGCGGCCGCCGGGTTCTCCGCCGGGAGCCTGTGCCCCTCGTACGGCATGGCCGAGGCCACCCTCACCGTCACCACCGCCACACCGGACCGCCCGCCGGCCCGGCTGGCCGTCCGTACCGACGCCCTGCGCGCGGGGCGGGTGGAGGCGGCCGGACCGGGTACGCCCGCCACCGTCCTGCTCTCCTCGGGAACCCCGCTGCCCGGCACGCAGGTCCGGGTGCGCACCCGCTCGCCCGGGCACGGCGGCGGGCCGCGCGTGGGGGAGGTCGTCGTCCGGGGGCCGCAGCTGTTCCGCGGCTACTGGCCGGCGGCGCGCCGGCGGGCGGTGTGGCACGCGACCGGGGACCGGGGGTTCCTGCACGAGGGCCACCTGTTCGTCGTGGGCCGGACCGACGACGTACTCGTCCACCACGGCAGGAACTTCTACCCGGCGGACGTCCTGGCGGCCTGCGAGGAGGTGCCGGGGCTGCGGCCCGGGCGCTGCGCCGCCTTCGCCCTCGCGGACGGGGGGTCCGGCGGACGGGTCTGCCTGGTCGCGGAGGTGGCGGACGGCCCCGGCACGCCCCCGCCCGCCGAGGTGGCGGCCGGGGTACGGCGGCGGCTGGCGGGCGCCCTCGACCTGTACGTCTCGGAGGTCGTCCTGCTGCCCGGAGGCGGGCTGCCGGTGACGACCAGCGGGAAGGTGCGGGTCGGGGAGACGAGGCGGCGCCTGGTGCGGGGGACGCTCCCGCGCCTGTGAGCGCGAACCGGCACGAGGGCACAAGGCAAACGGAAGACAGGAAAGAGGAACCGTGCATTCTCCGACTTTGGCCGCGTGGGTCGGCGACCCCGCCGACTTCACCGCCGCGTACTGGCGCCGCCGGCCGGGCGTCTTCCGTCCGGAGGGGGGAGTGCGCAGCCCGTTCACGCTGGCCGACGTCGACGCGGCCCTCGCCACGGGCTTCCTGCCGGAGCCCTACGTGGAGATGGCCCGCGCCGAGGACCCCCTGGGCCGCGACACCTACCTGGCGCCGCGCACCGTCAACCAGGCCGCGTACGGGGGGTTCGCGGACGAGCACAGGATCCGGGCCCTGCTCAACGAGGGCGCGACCCTGCTGCTGCGCCGGGTCGACCAGTGGCACGGCCCGACCCGGGACCTGCTCGCGCGGCTCTCGGCCGAACTCGGGCTCGCGGTGGAGGCGTTCTGCTTCGTGACGCCCCCCGGCACCCAGGGCGTGCCCCTGCACCGCGACGACGCCGACGTCCTCGTCCTCCAGCTGAACGGCAGCAAGGCGTGGCGGGTCCACGAGGGGCCGGCGGACGGCTACTGGGAGCACGGCCGGGTCGAGGGCGACCGCCCGGCGGAGGTCCTGCGGACCACCCTGGACGCGGGCGGGGTCCTCTACATCCCGCGGGGCTTCGCCCACGAGGCCGTCGGCGGCGACGAGGGCCTGTCCGTGCACCTGTCGCTGACCATCCGCGAGGTCCACAAGGGCGACCTGTTCCGCAGCCTCCAGAAGCTCTCCGCGCAGGCCATGCGGGTGGAGACCCGTCCGCTGGACGACGCCGCCGTCCTGGCCGCGGCCACCGCGATGCTGGAGCACGTCCGCACGGTGGTCGACGCCCTGGAGCCGGAGGACCTGGTCGCCCACGCCCGCCGCCGCAAACTGGCCGAACTCCCGGCCCCCCGCTCGCCGATCACGCTGAGCGCCCCGACGGACGACGGGGTCGGTATTCGGCCGGATGGCGGGTAGACGCTCGCCCGCCGGGGCGCCGGGCTGCAGAATCTACCCGTCGGTACGGAGTCGAGGGGGCGGCCATGGATGTCGGGACGGGTACGGAGACGGGTACGGGGGCCGAGGTTCCCCGCCTGGAGGGGGTGCCGCTGCTCGGGTCGCTCCTCGACCTGAAGGCGGACTCCCTGGGCACCTATCTGGAGGCCCGGCGGCGCCACGGTGACGTCGTACGCATCGACGCCGGCCCGCCCGGGCTGCGCCTGCAGCTGTACTGCGTCTTCTCCGCCGAGGGCGCCCAGCGGGTGCTGGCCTCGGAGTCGGCCAACTTCCGCAAGGACAACCCCTTCTACCAGGAGATCCGGGACTCCTTCGGCAACGGCCTGCTGACCAGCCAGGACGAGGACTACCTGCGCCAGCGCCGGCTGGTGCAGCCGCTGTTCACCCGCAAGCGCGTGGACGGCTACGCCGGGGCCGTCGCGGCCGAGACCGGGGCCACCCTCGCCGCCTGGGCACAGGCGCGGGACGGGATCGTCGACGTGTCCTCCGAGATGATGCACCTGGCGCTGCGCGCGGTGTCCCGGATCCTGTTCGGCGCCGACGTGGACGCCACCGTCGACGTCGTACACCGGTGCTTCCCGGTCATCACGGAGTACGTCCTGGCCCGCGGCTACTCCCCCCTCAACGTCCCGCGCAGCTGGCCGACCCCGGGCAACCGGCGGGCGGCCGCCGCGATGGACGAGCTCTACGGGGTCTGCGACCGGATCATCGCGGAGCGCCGCCGGTCGGCGGCCGCGGGGCAGGAGGGGGAGGAGGACCTGCTGACCCTGCTGGCGGGGGCGCGGAGCTCGGACGACGGGGCCTTCGACGCCGCCGAGCTGCGCGACCAGGTGCTGATCTTCCTGCTGGCCGGCCACGAGACGACGGCCACCTCGCTGGCCTTCGCCCTGCACCTGCTCGCCCGGCACCCCGAGGAGCAGGCGCGGGCGCGCGAGGAGGTCCGCCGCGTCCTGGGCGACCGTACGCCGGAGGCCGCCGACCTCGACCGGCTGCCGTACCTGACGCGGGTGCTGAAGGAGGCGATGCGGCTGTATCCGGCCGCGCCGGTGATGGGCCGCCAGTCGGTGGCCGCCTCCGAGATCGACGGGCACGCGATCCCGGCGGGCTCCACGGTGATCCTGGCCCCCTGGGTGACGCACCGCCACCCCCGCTACTGGAGCGACCCGGAGCGCTTCGACCCCGACCGCTTCACGCCGGAGGCCGAGGCGGGCCGGCCGCGCTACGCCTGGTTCCCGTTCGGCGGCGGGCCGCGCGCCTGCATCGGCCAGCACTTCTCGATGCTGGAGTCGGTGATCGCGCTGGCGATGATCCTGCGCGCTTACGCGTTCGATGCCGTGGACACGGAGGTCCCCCTGAGCGCCGGGATCACCCTGGAGACGAAGGGGCCCATGCGCTGCCGGGTGCGCCGCGTCGAGGGGTAGCGTTCCCCGGCGCCGGCGGTGGCCGTCAGCGGTAGTCGTCGGGATGGTCCTGCATCCAGGTGTTGATCTCGTCCCGGGCGCCGAGCAGGGCGGGCTGGTGCCTCTTGAGGTTCTCGAAGCCGCGGTCGGAGCCCAGTTCCCCGTCGAGCCGGGCCATCAGGGCGATGGGTTCGGGGAAGTGGCCGGGGCCCTTGGGGTCCGCCTTCATGGCGCGGTCCAGGCGATGGAGTTCGTCGTGGACCCGGCCGAGGAGGTACGCGCAGTTGGCGGGGGTGCAGGAGTCGTCGAGGGTGGCCTGGAGCCCGGCGAAGGCGTCCCGTACCCTCTCCGGCTGCGGGGCGGGCGGCTGCGGCTCCGCCCCGGTGGCGGAGGCGGGCACGGCGGAGGCCGGGCGGGAGACGGAGTCCCCCGGCTTCGCGGCACTGCCGCCGGTGCCGTTGCCGTTGCCGCCGCCGGCGCAGGAGGTGGTGAGCGCCGCCAGGGTGACGGTCAGGGCGGTCGCGGCGGCGCCGCGCGTGAAGGATCGGAGCATCGGTTTCCCCCCGGTTTTCGATGACCAGGCGACCCTACCCGCCGGTTTCCCCCCGGACGCCTGCCGGGGTGTGGTTGCCCTGGAGCCGTTCCAGGTCGGAGGGCCGGACCTGGATGGCGAAGACCGCGATCAGCGCCCCGGCCAGGGTGAAGGCGGCCGCCGCCACGAAGGCCGCACTGACGCCCGAGGTGAGCACCAGGTCGGACCAGGGCTTGGGGAACTGGTGGGTGCGGGCGAAGAAGGCCTTCTGCTCGGGGCTGGAGTCGCGCACGAACGCCACCGCCTGCTCCTTGGCCTCGTTCCGGCGGGCCGTGCCGAAGACGGTGACCAGGATCGACAGGCCCAGCGATCCGCCGACCTGCTGCATGGAGTTGAGGAGTCCGGACGCCGCGCCCGACTCCCGGTCGGGCACGTTGGACAGGGCCATCAGGGTCAGTGACACGAACTGCATGCCCATGCCGGTGGCGAACACGACGATCGGGCCGAGGATGCTGCCCGCGTAGGTCGAGTGGACGTCGGTCCGCGTCAGCCAGGCCAGGCCGGCCGCGCAGCACAGCGCGCCCGCGACCATGAAGGGCTTGGGCCCGAACCGGGGCAGCAGCCGGGAGGTGATCGTGGCCACGATCGCGACCATGACGCTGACGGGCAGGAAGGCGAGTCCGGCCCGCAGCGGGCTGAAGCCGAGGACGTTCTGCACGAACAGGGTCAGGAAGAAGAACATGCCGAAGATCGCGCAGGCGAGGAAGAGCATGATCCCGTAGGTGCCGGCACGGTTGCGGTCCGCGAACATGTGCAGCGGGGTGATGGGCTGCTGGGAGCGCCGCTCGTTGACGACGAACAGGGCCAGCAGGACCACGGCCGCGCCGAAGGAGCCGAGGGTGAACGGGTCGGCCCAGCCGTCCTTGGACGCGCGGATGAAGCCGTAGACCAGCGCGACCATGCCGCAGGTGCCCAGCAGCGCGCCCGCGAGGTCGAAGTGGCCCGGGTGGCGTGCGGACTCGTGCAGGACCCTGCGGGCCATCACGGCGATGAGCAGGGCGATGGGGACGTTGACGAAGAGCACCCAGCGCCAGTTGAGCCATTCGACCAGCAGACCGCCCGCGAGCAGTCCGATGGCGCCGCCGCCCGCGGAGACGGCGGCGAACACACCGAAGGCCCGGTTGCGGGCGGGCCCTTCGCGGAAGGTGGTGGTGATCAGCGCCAGGGCGGTCGGGGAGGCGATGGCGCCGCCGACGCCCTGGAGGGCCCGGGCCGCCATCAGCTGGCCGGCGTTCTGGGCGAGTCCGCCGAGCAGGGAGGCCAGGCCGAAGAGCAGGACCCCGAAGACGAAGACGCGCTTCCGGCCGAGGATGTCGCCGGTGCGGCCGCCGAGCAGGAGCAGTCCGCCGAAGGTGAGCGTGTAGGCGTTGACGACCCAGGACAGGCTCTCGGTGGAGAAATCGAGTGCCGTCTGGATGTGCGGCAGCGCTATGTTCACGATGGTGATGTCGAGGACGACCATGAGCTGGCAGGAAGCGATGACGACCAGGGCCAGCCCGTTGCCGTTTCCGTTGCTGCCGCTGCCGTTCCCGTGCGCTCGGACCGTGCCGTCGGTCCCGTTGCTGTGCGGCGATGCGTTCGGGTCCACCAGTCGACGCTACGCCCGCACACCAAGGGTCACCACTCGAATGGGCTAGGCTATGTGATATTTCACATGTCACACTAGGTTTATGGACGATTTCCTCAGGCAATCCGCCGCCACGGCCCGGTTCACCCACGGCTCGCCCCGCGCCTTCGCCTTCGGCGACCAGGGCCGCCTCCTCTGGTTCCTGCGCTCGACGGGCCCCACCGACGCCTTCGAAAGCCTCTGGGTCCTCGACACCGCCACCGGCGCGGAAACCCTGCTCGCCGACCCCCGCGTCCTCTCCCCCGAACCCGGCGAACTCCCCGTCGCCGAACGCCGGCTGCGCGAGCGCACCCGGCTCGTGGCCGCCGGCATCGGCTCCTACGCCCTCTCCGGCGACGGCCGCCGCGCGGCCTTCCCGCTCTACGGACGCCTCTACGAAGTCGCCTGCGACGGCGCCTCCGCCCCCGTACCGGTCCCCGCCGCCGGCCCCGCCCTGGACCCGCGCCCCAACAGCGACGGCTCGCGCATCGCGTACGTCGCCGACGACGCCCTGTACACCGCCCCCGGCGGCCGGGTCAGCCCCGACGACGGGGCCCGCTGGGGCCTCGCCGAGTTCGCCGCCGCCGAGGAACTCGACCGCCCCCGGGGCCACTGGTGGTCCCCCGACGGCATCACCCTGCTCGCCGCCCGGGTGGACGAGAGCGCCCTCCAGCGGCGCCACTTCGCCGACCCCGCCCGCCCCGAACTCCCGGCCGAGGACTTCGCCTACCCCGAGGCGGGCGGCCCCAACGCCGACGTCCAGCTGTGGGTCCTGCACCCCGGCGGGCAGCGGGTGCGGCTCGACTGGGACGCGGACGCCCACCCCTACGTCTCCGACGCGGGCTGGGAATCCGAGGACGAGATCCTGCTGACCGTCCAGGACCGGCTCCAGCAGAACGTCCTGCTGCTCACCGCCGACCCGGCCACCGGCCGCACCCGCGAGCTCTCGCGCACCACGCACCCGCTGTGGGTGGACCCCCTCCCCGGCACCCCGGCCCGCCTGCCCGACGGAGGCGTACTCACCGCCTGCGACACCCCCGACGGGGCCGCGCGCGCCCTCGCCGTCGACGGCAAGCCGCTCACCGGTGACGGGATCCAGGTCCGCGCCGTGGCCGGGATCCACCAGGACCGGCTGCTGGTCGAGGCCGCGCTGCGCGACCCCTCCGAGCAGCAGGTGCTCCTGCTGGACCCGGCGACGGGCGAGGCGGCCCCGCTCGCCGACGGGCCCGGGGTGCACGTCGTGTCCGCCTCGGCGGCCGGGTGCCTGGTGCTGACCTCCGCCGACGCCGACGGCGTCCGCCGCACCGTCCACACCGCCGACGGCCGCACGTTCAGCCCCGCCGACCTGTCCGCACCGCTGCCGTACCGGGTGGTGCCGGTCCTGGAGCGGGTCACCGAGCTCGGCATCCCCACCGCCCTCGTCCTGCCCCGCGGGCACGTCCCCGGCCGGCGCCTGCCCGTGCTGATGGACAGCTACGGCGGCCCCGGCGCCCAGGACGTCTGCGCCGAACCCCGCCGCTGGCAGCACCGCCAGTGGTGGGCCGACCAGGGCTTCGCCGTGGTCACCGTCGACAACCGGGGCACCGCGCACGTCTCCCCCGCGCACACCCGGGCCATGTACCGGGGCTTCTCCGAGGTCACCCTGGACGACCAGGTCGCCGCGCTCAGGGCGGTCGGCGCCCGCCACCCCGACCTCGACCTCGGCCGGGTCGGGATCCGCGGCTGGTCCTACGGCGGCTACCTCTCCGCCATGGCCGTGCTGCGCCGCCCGGACGTCTTCCACGCGGCGGCAGCCGGGGCCGCGCCGACCGACTTCCGGCACTACGACACCGCCTACACCGAGCGCTACCTCGGCCTGCCGCAGGAGCACCCGGAGGTGTACGAGCGGGACTCCCTCATCCCGGACGCGCCCCGGCTCACCCGCCCCCTGCTCCTGATCACCGGCCTGGCCGACGACAACGTCCACCCCTCCCACACCCTGCGCCTGTCCCAGGCCCTCACCGACGCGGGCCGCCCGCACCAGCTGCTGGCACTGCCCGGCGTCACCCACATGACCCCGGGCGGCACCCGCGAGAAGCTCATGGCACTGGAACTGGAGTTCTTCCGCCGCGAACTGGCCCTGTAAGACGTCATCTCATTTGGCGTGCTGTGTAGGCTGTCGATCGTGGCGGGAATTGTTGAGCGGCTGGTGCCGGATGAGTTGTGGGAGCTGTTCC